>CAWVZW010000068.1:0-17640 GCA_963934735.1 uncultured Planctomycetaceae bacterium | reverse complement strand
GCTTGATCCGCTTGTTCAGCTTGCTCAGCCATCGTAATGCCTCACTCCACTTTGGGAATTCTAAATAATAAATAATTGATTTAAATGTTCGATTTATAGTTTGTGTTTATGGATTCGAATTTGGTCGAGGTAGGGTCTCACCTTCAAGCGAAATATCCACATCACGGATGGTCCACGAAAAATTTGCATCTCTCGTTAGCTTCTCGTCACGCGTTTCACCTTCAATCGGGTTCAGCCCGATATTGAAGCCTAAGTACAAGTAGCCGTGTTGGTCGACAGTTAAGTAGGTTACATCATCAAAAACAAACTCAATTGCTGCATTGGGGGATTGTGTCGTAGCAAGAATATTGGGAATGATCCGACCTTCTTCATCAAACGAGCCTCCAACGGAATTTACAGGTCGACCCCCAGCTGAGATGTCCATCAAAACAGTCGCTTTGGTAATCTTGGCTGGCAATACAGATGCGGGAACTTTCGTGCGAATCCAAAATTGGTGTTGGGAATTGTGCAGATCACTCACCCACTCTTGTTTAACATTGTCATACGCGAGAGACGCTCCAATTCCATTAGCGCTAACGACATCGTATTGCTGATAGATCGATGGCACGACAAACCGCGTTTCTGGTTTTGTGTTTTCAACATGTAGTGGAATGGCTGTCAAAGCTGATCCGATGTTATTTTGACTGCCTGGAAACGCGAAGCCTAGATCGAGCGGTGAACTCCAAACAAGTAATGTATATCGTGACGGAAATGTGACCGATTGGTTGTCATTTCGACTCAATAAAGAATTAACGAAGGCTAATCGTCTAATCGCTTCCCCATCCATGATCGTCGTTACAGCATCAATTTTGGAGTTGGTTAGTTCCGCACTGCTTACTTTGAGTTTGCCATCGACAAGTTCCACGCTACTACGCTCACCTTGAGGACTTACCAACATTGCGTGACCAAGATCTTTGAGCCCCGGTAATCGATAACTTCCTACGAGTCCTTCAGCAGTCAATGTTGCCGTCGCTACCATGGAATCTTCCAGTTGAAGCGGCTTTTCAAATGGATAACTACGGACCGTTCCGCCGGGCATTGTCAATCCTTCCCAATGCCATTGATCCATATCAGTCCAAACCATGCGAATATTAGTGCCTGTTAATTCTGTCATATCAGGCCAGAAGACTCCGCCGCCTTTCACTTCGATATCATCAACAACCGACTCCTTGCTATAAACAGCTCCAATTCCCCGGATCACAACATCTCGTGAGCCATTCTCCGCGTTGATAAACTGTACCGATCCCACCAGGTTCTCAAGGCTACTTCGTTTGGCTGCACCAACAACATATAGATAACTCGAAAGCACAATCACAATTACTGGGGCACCGGCAAGAATCAACTCTAAGCGACCTTTGCGCTGCAGATAGAACCCCATGGCAATAATAGCACCACAAAAAATTGCGAAGACCGCGATGATGTGTCCCCGCGAGACAATTTGAAAACCAATTTTTTGTTTCAAAAAATAATCAATATCTTTTACTTTCGACGTCGCTGTGTATTGAGCTAAACGTTGGTTTTTTTCGGCTACGTCCTGAAGGCCATCACTATTTTTAACAACCATCGAATTCTTTTCTGTCGTGGTTACCGTAAAATCTGTCAAAGCTTTTTCCGACGGAGTATAGAAACGTTCCATCAAGTCTTCCAAAGGTTCCAACGCTAGCAAGTCCTTAGAAATTGCTGGATGCGTCCGATTCCGTACCCAAGCTTCGCTGCTGAGTGTCGTGAATAGAATTTCTCCGTTTCCATACTTCATCCAAAAGGCTGCGGGGATATCACCAACTTCATGCGTAACATCTACTCCATCAACCATCACGTTGATCATGCGGACGGGAGTATCATAATATGTTTGAGATCCAACCAATCGTTGACCGCGTGTAATTGAAGTGAATACGATAGAGTTGAGCTCACGAGTTTCTAGTTCGACTAAATTCAACGAATCACCGAGCAAGCGTTGAGCGAACGCTGTGCCAGTTCGGTCAAGCATGATCCAAGCACGCCCACCGCCCATGATCCAACTACGAATCGAACTGGTTAGTGAAACATCTTCGGAATACCGACCATCAGCAATAACGAGTTGATCAAGGCCATCTAACGACAATGAACTGGGGGCGATGCCTGATAGTTTGGGCTTAAACATTACACTGCCGAGCTTTTTAGCCTGCCGAATAGATGTGAGCATGCGCAATGTAATACTACTAATATCCGCGACATCAACGCCTCGCTTAGCAAGATAATCTCGCATTTCCATCGTCGCCGATTCATCCTCTGGAATGAAACCCATCGCTGGTTTGTTGAACTCGGTATTGATCTGAGCGGCCGCGTGCACTTTTTGCAACGGACTTACGACCATCACCTCAGTACCACCTTCGTCGCGAGAAATAATACTGCGCAACATCAAGCGACCAAACTGCAAGCGTTCATTTTCAGGTTTATGATCCGGTACTCGAATTGGGTACCACACAATACGACGAGTCATCGAGGGTATGATGAACGTCCGTGTAAACTGCACGGCATTGTCCGCAGGGTTGTCAGTTTCCCAATTCGCCTTAATCGACATTTTTTGTTCGCGGTCCGTCGGGTTCCAAACCTCAGCCGACAAAATCCCCCATCGACTGGGGACAAACGAGCCAAACCCTGCCGTCACACCTATGCGTTGCACGACAGGCTCGGTGAGTGGCTTGCGAGTTTCTGTTTTCTCAGTTTCCTCTAGATCCGCTGGTGCTGCTTGACCTTCTTGCGCGACGGAAACGTTGCTTGCTAAGCAAAAACTGCATGCCCACACTACGGTTAACCAACGCCTTGATATTTGGAAGGATCGTAAATTCATGGATTCGGCAGTTCGGTTTGAGAAATAGAGCGTGTTGGGTTCTGTGAGCATTGAATCGTTGAGGGCTTATTGCGTGAGGACCAAGTTAGGCATCTTTTCTTGGATCAGCATTTTACCTGTATCTCCGAGACTAGTACAAAACTCAACATTCAGAGCTTCCAAGTTTGTCAGAGTTAATAGATGCTCGACGCCGTCATCTGTGATTTGAGTTGAGCGGAGGATGAGATTTTTAAGGGTCGTAAGCTTGCCAACTTGGATTAACCCTTCATCACCGACCTGGGTTTGATCTAAATTTAGTGTTGTGAGATTTGTTAAACTCGTCAAATGATTTAAACCTGCGTCGGTGACTTGCGTCGCCCACAAATTTAAATCATGGATACTCGTTAGCTTAGACAAATCAGCGAGTCCCTTATCACCTACTTGAGTTTCGCTTAGGTCGAGCCGTTTCAGTTCTATCATATTCACCAATGCATTCATACCTGATGAACCAACAAGGGTGCCGCGTACCTTAAGGTACTTCAATTTATACAGCCCAGCAATGTGCTCAATTCCAGCGCTTGTGATGCTGGTTTGGTACATCTCGAGGTTTTCTAAGTTTTTCAATTTACCAATCGATACCATACCTGCGTCACCAACCTTCGTGTCATCTAAGCCCAAGTGTACTAGTTTGGCAAGTCCGACAAGATGCGGCATGCCTTGGTCAGTGATTTGTGAACCCCAGACACGTAAGAACTTTAAATCTTTAACACCGGCTAGATGGGCTAGGCCCGCATCAGAAACGTTTATACATTCCTTAAGATCTAACACGATAATATCCGTGCGATCTTTGACGAGTTCCAAACCTGCATCGGATATATTGCAACGAACCATCTTAAATCGTCGCAGTTTTGGAAGTTCTAGCAAATGGCCAAAACCTGCGTCGGTAATATCCGTACGTTGGAGATTTATTTCTTCTAAGGACTTCACCGACTTGAGCGTCAACATGCCTGCATCAGAAACTCGTGTTTCACCTAAATCGAGGATCCTGAGATGTTTCAGATCCTTGAGGTGCACTAGATCAACGTCCGAGACGCTGGCGCCGTTGAGTACTAATCGCTCAACGTACGGTACGCCGGACAACACACTCAGATCGACACTTTCACCAAACGCGCCTCCAAAATCCACAAAGTTAACGATGCCATCGTCCGCTTTGAAAACTTCGCCGTACATGTCTTCAATTTTTTTGATCGCTGTCACGTCGTCTGCCGGACGTGGCTCAACGGGAACAACTTGATTTACGATTGGCGTATCGCCGGTTGAATCGTCAGCACAACCGCAAGCCAATAAAATTGGTACGATCGCCAAGAGGAACAATGGGGGATGCTTAGACACTAGTGCTGACTTGGAAAACATTCGAACAGTTCCACTTTCTTAGTAATAAATAAAAAATTCGTTATTTGCATCAATGGGGTTAGTACGATATTCGTAACGCAAGAGTTTATCATAATCACGAACAATGGTAGATTCAATGTGAAGAATGTGCGTGAAACCTATATATATGAATACGTCTTAAAGCTCTACGGGTTACAGCGGTTGACAGGAACATTAATCCGTCCGTTCAGGTGGAGACAAGAAGTTAACAAGTGAATATCGGGATCGTCCTAGCTTTGATTGCCACCGCACTATTAATCGCTGCGCTGCCGCGGATCCGCGGGACGACGCTTATATCACCCTGGTGTTGGCTCGTTGCGGCGATTTGGGCAATTGCCCTAGTTCATCTCACTCCAAACGAAGGATTATCCGCGACTGACCGTCATTGGCATGAGGCTCTTCAATACAGCGCACACTCATTAATCTTCTGCCCTTTTATGTCTTTATTGGGCGCTCGACGTCCTCAAAACCGAATGTGGGAATTGGTGGTCATCACGCTGTGGCTCATCTTGGTTTTGCCGGCACTTGAAGCAGTCCTTGTACGGCCCGGCCAAAATTATGACACACAGGGAATCCGAGCTTGGTTTATGATGATTCTCATATTTGTGTCGAGCATGAATATTATTCTAGGTCGATTTTGGATATCTGGAATCCTAATAGGTTGCGCTCAATTTGCCTTGGTAAACGCACACTTACCAAGTTGGTTACAGTTCCAATCCACGGCAATGGTACCGTGGGGGTTGGGGTTTGCAATTGCAGCACTCCTTGCCATGTTTGCTTTACGCAATCCAGATCGAAGTAAGATGCGAGCGGAAAATCAGGTGTGGCTCGATTATCGCGACATGTTTGGTGGCATGTGGGCTTTACGAATACGAGAGCGGATCAACGTCACCGCGAAGATGAACGATTGGGATCTAAGACTCGCGTGGGATGGATTTACCGCCGCCGATGGTACACCTCTGCCGGCTACACTACCTGCGGAAACCCAACGCAGCCTACATTTAAACTTCTGGAACTTGATGCGAAAATTCGTTAACCAATCGTGGATCGATCGACGGCTCAAATAGTAAGGGAGTTGGGGATCCTAGCAGCAGCCCACGCGCAATTTCGAAACCAGAGACATTCGTCGGGGTAGTCCCTATTGTTGCAATTTTCTGAGCTGCTCTTTTTGTTGAAGTGACAAGACGTCGTAGATCATTTTGTCACGCTGCAAAACTAACTTTTTTAGATGCGCTTCGTATTTACGGATTTCCTGTTCATACCGCCATTGCAACAAATAGATATATTGTCGCTGCTGATCGTTAACGACTTTGGAATAATACGTTGGCAACCGCCCCGTGAATTTTTTCGGTGCCGGCGTTGGGACTGAGGGTGCTGACTGTACGACCTCTTGGGCCGCTTGACGCTTGCTGCCTAAATCAATCGGCCGCTGACGTACAACTTGACCTGTCGTCACTTGAATCGCTGGCCGCTGCCCAAGCGTAATCCCTGCAACGCCGATCGTTGCAACCACTGTAAACAACACCACGCTACTCGCCCCCCAATCAAACCAACAATTCCGATCTTGTAAATTACGCATAACCAGTCAATCCTTTTCTCAAAAGTAAAATAGATGCCTATATCACTTAAGAGAATGAACCGTGCAAATTTCCGGTATGAAATTAAAAAAAGAGCCAAATGTCATCACTGCTGACATTTGGCTCAATAGCGTCACGGCTGTGACATTGATTATTCGCGGGGGTTAAGCAAAAGCTTGTTTAAGTGGCGTACCATTACGGACAATAGTGATCGGTCGACCGGTGCCGCTTTCATATTCCTTAGTATGGTCAATTCCCATTGCTTGGTAGAAGGTCGCTGCGACATCGTCGGGAGAAATGCCAGCATCAGCCGGTGCGGTTGCTTTCGCATCACTTTTGCCGATTACTTGGCCACCTTGAATTCCGCCTCCAGCGAGTAACATGAACATACAGCGTGGATAGTGATCTCGGCCACCTTCAGCAGTTTTAGAATTTATTTTCGGCGTGCGGCCAAACTCACCCGTCACATAGACGACCGTTGACTCTAGCAAGCCCTTTTCCTCTAAGCCTGTAAATAATGCTGCTAAGCCTTGATCAAATGGTGGTAACTGGCGAGTTTTCAACGATGTAAAATTATCACGATGCGTATCCCAACCACCGTAGGAGATCGTCACAAATTTCACACCCGCTCCCACCAAACGAGTTGCTAGCAAACAGCTCATACCAAACGGCGTCGTGCCAAATTTCTTGGCAAACGATTCAGGTTCGCGATTAACATCAAATGCTTCCCGCGCTGCCTTGGAAGTAATCATTGCACGTGCCTGTTTGTCAAACTCGTTCATACCTTTGAGTAGCGGATTGTTCTGCTCGGATTTCTTAAACACTGTATCCAAATCGGACAACAGGTTTTGTCGCTTCGTGACTTCATTCACCGTCAACCCATTACCCAGCGTCACTCCTCGAACCGAAAACGGTTGTCCCGGTCGCGGTGTCGCGCCTGTATTGAGTGGTGCATATTGAACACCCAAGAACCCTGCTTGTTGATTGCTACGAGGAATCGCTACAAACGGTGGCACATCTTCGGTTTTGGAGGATTGTGTTAGTTCCTTGGTTACCACTGCACCGTAGCCTGGGTATTCGAGTGATGCGATTGGCCGGTTTCCCGTATTCACATATTCGCTGCCCAAGCGGTGAGCACCCAACGTGTGACTTACACCGCGTAAGATCACAAACTTATCCGCACAATTCGCTAAATTCGGAAGATGCTCGCTAATCTCAATTCCGGCCACATTGGTTTTTATTGGATTAAAAGTCCCGCGGAATTCATCCGGTGCATCGGGCTTCAAGTCAAAGGTGTCCATATGTGAAGGGCCACCGGGCAAGTTCACAAAGATCGCATTTTTACCTTGAGACGCGGCGATTTCATCGGCTTGAGCCATGCTTAAATAGCCGGCTAAATTCACGCCGGCAATTCCGGCCGCACCAATCTGTAAAAAATCGCGTCGGCGTACACCGTCACAAGTCTTGTGAATAGTCATATTTTTCCCTAATGGTTAACAACAAATTCTTTTGTATTTACTAATGCCCACAACACTCCGCGGACGCCATTCATCGTATCTTTCGATTCATTAATATACTTAACGCATTTCGCCAATTCCTGTTCATTCGGATACCGGCTAAGTGTTCGCAAATACGCCTGCTTGACGATTTCATCCGCACCGGGCACCTGCCGCACGACGTTTTCATCGTTTGAGTTATCTTCAACAGGCTCTTCTTGCTCAGCTGCATTTGGTGGTCCGAATCGCTTCACGTACGCTCTACGTCGATCTTGCAATGATTTAACCAAGGCGGCATTGCCCTGTTTTCGAGAATAAGCGATCCGTTTCTCTAGATTCTGCATCAATTGTGCATAGTTTGCTGGCGGCTTTTGCGATGTTGAATTTGAGCGATTATTTACGGTCAAAGCCCACTTGTTTTCCTGTGAAACTTGGTGCAACCACCCTGTATTGCGGCGATCTAATAAACGATAGATATCTTGGTCGTTCTGCAAATAGACCGTCTGTAATAAAGTAGGATCCTCGCTGCGGTCACATTCACAACTACTTTCACGAGTCGAGCGTCCAAACACCATCAAACCAAATGTACTTGGATTATTACCTTGCAAAAACCGTTCGCTGGATGAAGCGATTGAAATCGCTCGGCCCTTCATTTCTGCCTGTAACCGCTGAGCTTCTTGGTCAGAAGCTGTTGCCATAGCAATTGCATCAACCGTTACTTCGGCCGGCAAGCGGCGTGGAACTTGATGACTAAAGTGACGATTATCATCTTGATTGGTTTCATTAGTTTGCCAACTCAATTGATACGTACGACTGCTAACTATTTCCCGCTGCAACCATTTGATATCAAAATCATGATCTAAAAATCCTTGTGTCAGGTATTCAAGCAGCGCTGCGTTGCTCGGTGGATTTGCCAAGCTAAGATCGTCTGGGGGATCGACAATGCCGACGTTAAAATAATTGGCCCACACTCGATTAACAAACGCTTTTGCAAAATAGGGATTCTCTTTGGAGCGCAGCCATTGCATCAGCGGTTCACGTACATCCTGATCTCGCTCGAACTGGACAACATCACCCCCAAGAATAGAAGCTTCCGTCAATACGGAACCGCTGGAACGCCCATTCTCATCTACTTTGCGAGGACCACGTGTGTACAACGTGGGAAACGGTACTGTCTCGCCCGCTCGTATCTTATTAGTTAACTCACGCCTTAATTCCCCTCCGCGTAATGTGCTCAAGCCTAAATCCTTCAGCATATTTTGATAGACCTTACGATCCTCTCCCACCGGCGTATTACCGAAAACAACACCCGAGAAGAAGGTTGAGAATTCTGCGAAATCCTGCTTGGACCACACATCAAATGGATGTTTGTGGCATTGCGCACATTGAATACGAATCCCCATAAATGCATAGGCGAAGCTTATCGCCCGTTCAGGTGGGTTACGAAACTCACGTCGCGCCCAATAATATGGCATCGTTTCCATTTCGGAAACTTTTTGGTCGCGGTCAACACCATGCAATTCCGTCATGTCTTTACAATAGTCAACGTAGGATTGATTTGGTTTTCTTGATGTCGCTAAAATGATGCCCGCAGCTAGTTCATCATAGGGCATGTTCTTAGCAATCCGCTGCTCGATCCAACGATACCAAATCTCACCGGGTGCATTGCGTACGGGAGACGTATTGACTAATTGTTGGTCGTTGTTGCCTGTAAAGTCACATAATTTGGTAGCCCACCAAGCCGCATAGGCCGGAGTTTCTAATAACTCATCAATTTTCTTAGATCGTTTCTTGGCAGACGTGTCCGCCAAGAATTCCTCGACGGCTGCGGCTGTTGGTAAGGTGCCTGTAAGATCGAGTGACAAACGGCGAAGGAATTCCGCATCCGTAGACAAGGCCGCTGGCACAATACCTAATTTGCGAAGTTTTTCAACAACTAATTCGTCCACGCGTGTCGGTGTTTCAACATTGGGATATCGTCGACCGGTAAGTTTGCTCACGGGCCGCAATACCGGAATCGATACCACAGCTTTGTCATAAGCGATCACAACATGTGTATCACCCGTGCCACTACCGGCGGTAAGTAAACCGTTTTCATCAACCGCTGCTATCACTTTATCATTAGTAGTAAACCGCACTAATGGAGTGACATCTTCTCGCGACCCATCTTGCCACACAGCAATCACGGTCAACTGTTCCACTTCGCCTGTAGCTGAAAACTGAATTTCCGTCGGGCTAATTTCCAAACGCTTTAGCTTGGCGACGTTGTCTCCATCAAAGGCAGCACCACCCTTAATCCAATTGTGTAAAACGCGGTATTCCCAACCAGCGGGATCAAATCGCTTACCGCCGCCATGAACATCCGCATCGGTCGGCATCGTTAGAATTAAGCTCGCCTCAGAATCCGCTGTATCAATACGAGGGCTATCAGGATTATTTAATTCCTTGAAGTCAGTTGCAAAGTCATAACCAAACAACGACAAACGAAAATCGCCTCGACCCTGAAAGGAACCATGGCACGCGCGGCCATTACACCCTAAGCGACTCAAAAGAGGCACCACATGCTTTTGAAAATCTGGTACTTCATCAATGTCGGTATCAGAAAATCGGCTTGGCAAGGGTGGAATCGTATCCACCGCTTCTGCCGAGACTGCTAACAGACTCAACCCCACCAACAAACCAACAAAAATCGATAAGCGACTTTTCATGCACAACCTTCTTTGAAATAAAAGCTTCGTAAACCTACGAATTACCCGTTGAACCACTAGTAATCTATCGACGTATTGCAATAGTTCTCTTCATACAACAAACATTACGGACAGCACCTAATACAAGCAATTTAGATATTATATCGTGCATTTTACGAATATTCCACTGGAAAGAGGCCGTTACAATCGCACAATCGCTAATAGGGCCAAACCGACGACTGTTTAAACCATCAATGAGTGTACTACAGTTAAAACCCCCTAAAAGCCGACAAGTAGTGTAGGTTCTAAGCAAAAAATATTATTTATGAATTCATTTTTCATCCACAATAAACACTAGAAGGTACAAGCTTGTTCGGTCCAGTCTTCACTCGAGAAGCTATGACGTTGCCGCGGCGATCGCGGCATTACGCGTTGCGCGCAATTTACGTCACCGCGCTGCTGATTCTGATGAGTACGTCATGGATGATTTTAGCGGGCACGCAAGTTATTCAGAGCCCCGGAGACCTCGCTCGATTCGGCGCCACATTTTTCCAAATTCTCGCACCCCTGCAATTAGCACTACTCGTTTTCCTGTCAGCCTTTGGGGCGGCCAGTGCCGTTGCCCAAGAAAAAGATAAACGTACTCTCATCCTATTGCTGCTCACCCGACTCACCAACCAACAACTCGTACTCGGTAAACTATTCGCTTCTCTACTGACGCCACTCATCCTAGTCATCGCATCCATTCCCGTACTACTAGCGGTCCAATTATTTGGCGGTGTCTCGAACGACCAAGTTGCTAGAATCCTCCTCATCACATTTGCAGCCACTTTTGTCGCCGGCACACTCGGAAGCACATTCGCGCTGTGGCGTGAAAAAACTTTTCAAACTCTATCGCTAACCACCTTAACAATCGTCCTCTGGATCGGACTATGGGAAGGGATCGTTGCAGTCGGACCGTCCAGTCCACTTCTGGCAGCCTGTGCTGATTGGGCGAATCCTATACGAGGAATTGCAGCGGTCACCGTACCACGTATTGGCGACCAATCCTCTTGGTCACTTTCCGATCCGGCTATTTGTTTTTCTCTCTTTGCCGGCATGGCCGCCCTGCTCCTTAATCTACTAGCGATCCTAAAAGTCCGTATATGGAATCCAACTCGCGAAGTCCGCAGCGTTGTGCAGGATCAAGATGATGTGTCGGCAATTTGGGACAAGAAGTTATCCGCTGCCGAAATTGAAGAAATTGCGGAAGCGTCGCGGAGTGGCCATGTCGATTCAATTGGTCGAGCAGCCACAGAATCGACTGAGGTACAGGCAACGCGGCGGGTGTGGGATAATCCGGTATTATGGCGGGAGATTTGCACGTGGGCCTATGGGCGTAAAATCCTGATCATCCGTATCGCCTATATCAGCATGTCGCTGTTAGCACTTTTAAGTTTAAACAAGAACCTTGCCGACATCGAAGCCGGTGCGACCCTCGTCGGACTCGAGACTATTATTCCGCCAGTCGCGTCATCAATCGCTCCACTGTTTCTTGTCAGTTTGGTCATCATCAATGCCCTCGCTGTGAATTCCATAACCAATGAACGAGATGGGCAAGCACTTGATCTGCTGTTGGTCACGGATATCTCGCCACGCGAGTTCATTTTCGGCAAACTCTGGGGCGTTTTGTATGTCACCAAAGAAATGGTCATCATGCCTATTCTCATAGGATTATATTTGACGGTCCGAGGTGGGATCGATTTTGAAGGATTCTCATTTCTTATTGTCGGATTCCTCACCCTGCTCTTCTTTGTAACCACACTTGGCATCCACTGCGGGCTGAATTTTGCCAACAGTCGAGCGGCGATCAGTGTCAGTATGGGTAGCGTGTTTTTCTTGTTCCTCGGTGTCGTAACATGTATCATGATCATGATTTCATTTAGTGGGTCATTCGAGCAGCAGTTGGCGCCGTTTCTTGCGTTCATTCTTGGCGGTAGTATCGGCCTCTATGTGGCTCTGGGATTTCGCAATCCCTCGCCTGCCATTTTTTGGTCGACGTTGCTTTTACCGTTTGCAACCTTCCACGCAATTACGAGCTTCTTTATCGAACACCATTTAACCAGTGTTGTCGTCATCACAATCATCTACGGCTTTACCACGCTGGCAATGCTCATGCCCGCCATCGGCGAATTCGACGTCGCCACCGGACGTACTAAGAACGACGACGAGTAATTTAAACATCTTTGTTATTTCGTGGTAATTTGTGGTTCTGTGATACACTGTAACTATCGTATTTTTCCTTGTCGTGTCCGTTGCGTAGGTGACTAACTAACGTGTGGGTTGAGCTAACACCGTGGCTTTTTGCCATGGTGATCCTGATAATCCTCTCTGGCTTGTTCTCAGCAAGCGAAGCGGCCTATTTTTATTTGCAACGCTATGACTTGAGAATTCTCGCTCATGGAAACGCTGCACAGCGAACTGCCGCTCGACTGATGGACCAACCCGATTACCTGTTATCGGCAGTCCTCTTCTGGAACCTGCTCGTCAACATGATCTACTTTTCCATCTCTGCTCGAGTGGGATTGCAACTCCAACAAAACCCCGAAACTCAACACCTGGGCCTGTTGTTCGGAGTTGCCAGCGTACTCGTTATCATTTTATTAAGTGAAATGCTTCCAAAGAGTTTCGCTGTACTTCGCAGTCGCCGGTTTGCCGGCTTAGTTTCGTTTCCGTTATTGCTAGCAACCAAATTAATCAAACCATTAGTGCCGCTGCTGCGATTCTTTCATCTTCTTACCATGCGACTTATCCTGCCACGATTGACCACTGAATCTGATCTCAATATTTCTGACCTCTCGCGAGCAGTTGAGCTGTCCACGCTTGACGCGAAACTGGACCCGCATGAATATCGAATGCTGCGAAATATCTTGGAGCTTTCGCAAGTTCGAGCTGACGAATGGATGCGACCTCGACGACAATTCGTAACGTATCAAGCTCCTGTTACCACCAAGAGCCTTAAAGAAGAGTTTCCGCCTAGTGGTTACGTGCTTGTTACACAACATGATTCAACCGAGATTCTATATTCGATTGATGCCCAAGATGTAATTGCGATGGACGATTCAGCATCACGAATGGGAACACCTGTCGTATCCGTGCCGTGGTGTGCAACCGTAGCAGACGTTCATCAACGACTGACCAATCAGAGTTCCGATGTTGCAATCGTTGTAAATGAATTTGGCGATATGATTGGGATTATTACCAACGATGACATCGCTGATGCCCTGTTTGTTGTGGCCCCGAGTCGAACTCAGCGTCTGAGGAATGAAGCGGCAATTCTTGACCTTGGTGAAGGACTATGGCAAGTCCAAGGACTGGCGACTCTGAGACGTCTAGAAAAATACTTGCAAGTTTCCTTTCCCCACACTCGCAGCGTCACCGTCTTAGGCGTACTGCATGAAGTCCTGCAACGCTTGCCCAAGCAAGGAGACCGCTGCACTTGGGGACCTCTGCAACTTGAAGTGAAAGACGTGGCCAAACGTGGAGATTGCAGTGTCGAAGTATCGTTGCTCTCCGACGGAGGTGAGGCATGACTTGGGAACCCGTAGCATTATTGTGTATTGGCATCTTATCGAGTGCCTTTTTTAGCGGAATTGAAACAGGATTCTATCGAGTAACTCGTGTCCGACTTGTGCTCGACGGTCGCGACGGCGACTGGATTTCACGCTCGTTATTGTGGTTCACGAATAACCCCTCCATTTTTGTTGCGACCACACTGGTAGGAAATAATATTGCCAATTATCTCACTTCCTTTGCGATTGTGCTGGCGAGCCAAGTGATGTTTCCGGACGCCGGAGTGGAAATTCTGTTTTCAGCGTTGTTTGTGCCCGTGGTGTTTTTGTATGGTGAGTTAATTCCAAAGGCAGCGTTCAAGGACTCGCCGAACACTTTGATTCGCAAAGCCGGCCCGCTGTTTTTAGTCTTCGCCATTATCTTTTCCCCCATCGCCTTGGCGTTGTGGGCATTCGCTAGTGTCCTGCAAAAAATTGTCGGGGAAACGCCGCTACGCGTGCAATTCACGATGTTGCGACATTCCTTGTTAAACGTGTTCCAACAAGGTGAGTTAGCAGGCTTGCTGACAGAAAACCAACGCTCACTTACGCAGAAACTGTTTGCTTGTAGTTCGATGAAGGTTAGCGAAGTATCGCGGGGGTTAAACAAATCCGCCATGATCAATCACGACGCCAGTTATGCAGAAATTGAAAAAACGGCCAAGATGCTCGGCGTGACCACGCTCGTTGTCTGTCAAGAAAGTCGGCAAAACCCAATTGGTGTGGTTTCGGTATTAGACATGAAGATTAAGGAGTTAGAGCATATCGACACCTACGAAGATCTGCATGTCTTTGAAAATACGATGCAACTCACGTCCGCTTTAGTATTTATGCAAGAAAACAACATTGATGTCGCTGCGGTCAAAAACAACCGCTCGGTCGTTAGCGGCATTGTCTACCGCCAAGATCTCATTGGAAAATTGACGTAACAGCGAGTAGCTCCGCAAATCATTTTGGCGACGCCATTTGTTGTTGCAATCGCAAGGCAGCGGGATGATTAGGATTCAATCGTAACACTTCAGCAAGTGAATTCTGAGCACGGACAATATCGCGTTGCTGCCAATAGGTGCTGGCAAGCACGAAACGAGCTTGGGCATGATTTGTGTCTAAAACCAAAATCTGTTGCAATTCACCAACGGCGTCGGCAAACCGCTGGCGATCACGAAGTGCCGTAGCACGCATTAAATGAACATCGATGGCTTGAGTCGGTTGCAGTGTTCGCGGGTCGATGGCACTCGTCATTGCTAGTACACGATGCGGTCGCCGCTGATGCGAATAGATTCGAGCGACTTCAATTTCGACTCGAACTCGCTCAGCACTCGACTCTTCAGCCATCAAACTTAATGCATAGTGATAGTCTTCTAGGGCCGCTTTGTAGGATTGCACTCGCTCAAGGATGCTGCCACGAACAACCCGTGCCGGTAACATCTGCGGGTTCTCTTCAATGGCTCGATCCACCCAATGCAGTGCCCTGTCAACATTGCCAATATCCAGATTCATTTCCGCAAGTCGCACAAACCATTCTTGACGTAACTCGCGGTCAATTGCCGGATGCGCTAAATCAATAGCTGTCCGCATCATCGCGATGGCCGCGTGGTAACGATTTTCGGCCCAATAGGTATCCGCAAGTTTCCGGCGAACAAGTTGATCCGTTGGTACCATCGCTGCCGCTTCTTCAAACCGATTGGCAGCCGTGTCGTAATGACCGCTCTTATACAATTGGTCTCCTCCGCGTTCAATTTCAGCCGCTGTTGTCAGGGTCTCAAGAGTGACCCTCGATGAGAACAATCTGCAACCAGTCAAGCTCGATAGAACAAACGCGACGAGCGTAACAAATACAGCTAATTGTTTGTGATGTCGTGTAGGCATGAGACGCTGGATTGGGACGTAAGTTTTTGCAAATGGAATATTTTTTGCGATGTGGTCAATTGCCAACATCCCAAAAAGCGTAGAAGATGGAAGAGAAGAATAATGGAACGTAGCAAATTCAAATTATCACCTCAAGATCAACTAATCATTGATTTATCAAAATCCCAACTTTCCTAAATCAAAGTACCCGACGGAGCCCGTTTAGAAATGCCCCAAACGTTTGAACAATCTGAACTTAAGTTTCTTTATCCTGAAAACTGGAAGATCATCGAACAACAAACCGACTCGTCGATCTGCCAGAGTGTAGCGTTACAAAACGAAGGAACGATTCAGTGGTCTGTCTATCGATATGAGGGCCAGATGGACACCGAGGAATTGATTGGGCAAGCGGTACGCGCTATCCATGCCGAATACGAAGAACACGAAGAAACGGCTAGTTACCACATCAATGTCGGTGGTGAAAAACTCGCTGGTATTCGTATGTTCTTTAATTATCTCGACTTCATTCTTTGTATGACCGCCGTAACCATATTTAAAAACGATGCCACCTACCTGTTCGTGGCCCAAGCAGAAAGCCGTGAATTCGATGAGAATGAAATCATTTTTGAAGCGTTAGCGACGAGCCTCTTGAATAACGCCTAACGATAGTCGTGCGTCTGGAGTCAGCGCATAAAAAAGGCCCGGTTGGATGCGGGAATCCAATCAGGCCTTCTTGTGTACTGTGGAAAATTGAACCAATCCCCATGAGGGATGTTATTTGGCTATCGCACACTGATAGCAATCTTTCTTAGGTCCACAGTAACTCAAACATTTTCCCACTAGGTTAGCTAGTGGTGATGCTGCAGGTTAACTTGGCAAAGCTAACTAAGCAGATCTTTGTTTTACTGGAATAGTATTAAAGCAACTACCGTGCCAAACATTGGCACATTCCAGAAAAAATATCCGATATCGAGTATTACAGGGTTTTAAAGGGTTTTTAATCGAATCCTAAAAAATTGCCTCGTACAGGAAATCCCCGATTATGTAATTATTACAATTCCTTGGTAAGCATTACATTGTAAAAATTACAAACCATCACGGTTCATACGAGGCCGTATTAATCGTTATACAGCGGCAAATGTCGGTAATGCACTTCCAGCGATAGCAGATTCATCGCGGTCACGTATAATCTTCCAGCGTGCGGTCCCCAGCGATCGGGAACTGGCTTGCGGGGGTCCCAACTGCCAGCTAACTCTCCTTCTTGTTCCTGCCCATTTACTAGCAAGGGATGCAAGCGATCATTCCATTTTTTCCAATGCTCCCCGCCCATGTGATACATAAACTGCGTTGCATAATACCAGTAGTATGTATCTCGCAAAGATGCGTCACGAGTTTTTCGAATCGAAGGCAAGTTTTCTTGTAGATACCGCGCACCGGCTATCGAATTATCATCGTCTTTGTCCCAGCCTAAATACAGCCGCATCAACAATCCGACACTGGTCATTGTCTTCGTAGCGCTTCGGCCTTGCGCCTGCCGAGAGTTAAGTGGTGCATAAGGATTGTAAGAATACAAATACGGTTGATCTTTATCTTGCGAAGTATCTAACCAATTCTGAATACCTTCGAATGTTTCTTCAGGGACCTCGAGTCCCGCGCGGCGACCACTTTCAATCGCCATCAACATCCACCCCGTCACCGAAGTATCGGATTCGCGTCCCGGTGTATATCGCCAGCCACCGCGTTCGGCATGTTGCGATTGCACAATAAAATTCAACGCTTGTTGCACGGAGTCTTTAATGTCCGGATCCTGCGTCATGCCATAAGCTTCACACATTGCCAATGTGGCTATCGCATGACCGTACAAGCGGGCCACTCGATTCTCAGCTGCACCTTGTGGCAGATAGTAATCACCGCTAGCTGTCTGATGAGTTACGATGAAATTCAAGGCACCCGCTACAACTTCTTTATACTGATGTTCTTGGTGATTATACCCTGCTCCTTGAAATGCTAGCATCGCCAGCGCGGTTGCCGCCGTATCACTTTCGATCGCCGACACACCGTCGATCACTGCGAATTGTTGCAGCGTCCAACTACCATCACGCTTCTGGAATCTCGCTAGAAACGCCAATCCCCGTTCAATCGCTTCCTCTGTTTCGGGACCTG
>CAWVZW010000067.1:0-17709 GCA_963934735.1 uncultured Planctomycetaceae bacterium | reverse complement strand
GCTAGCTACCAACCGTACCGCGAGACGAATGCGGGTGGAAGTCGTTCGGCCGGACTGTCGCCGGCTAGCGTGAAAACGATTCCCATCAGTGCGGGAGTCGGGTCGTGACGTTGGTTGCAATTGCCCAACCCCCAACGCATTCCGACCGCCAGTAACTCGAAGGCGACGAATTTCTGTTCCTTAATATTGAACGTTGCGCGGCCAAGTAACTTTGGTTCGTAGCCAATTTTCTTCGGTGATACCAATGATGCACGAGTCTCCCCCTCTAGGGTGAGCGTCACAAGATCGCCGACAACACCGACCACGGTGGATGTTAATCGCGCCCGTTCAATCGCCTCCTTGGGGAAAAACGTGTAATTCAAAGCATGTACGTTGTCGAGCAGATGAAAGCGCGCTAACCGTTGCACGAGTTCAGGCGGTACGTTGTGCTTAGCGCCTGTCTTGGGTTCAGCGGAAAGAAAAGCGCGGGCCTCGTCTTTGCGGAACCAAGCGTAGTCCAAATTCGAATCGGGCCAACGCTCCCGCGTCCGGTCACGGGCGACCACACGCAAGACTAGACCGTTGTCGGGGTACAAGTTCTCCTGGAGACGCCAGTTCTCAGACGCTTTGGGATCGGGCGATTTGGACAATAGCCGCTTCTCGCGAGGAAGTGCCTCCCACTTGGCCAATCCTTGCTTCATCATCTCCACGAGCACTTCAGGATTGGCGCTGGAGCTAGCCGCGAGCAACTCTCCGCTGGGTGCCACTGCGTAGTGTCCCTGTGCACCTCCTCGATTTCCCTTTGCCACTGTGCGTTGCTTGGCGAATTTCCGA
This sequence comes from uncultured Planctomycetaceae bacterium, assembly GCA_963934735.1. Lineage (GTDB taxonomy): Bacteria > Planctomycetota > Planctomycetia > Pirellulales > Pirellulaceae > UBA721. The sequence continues at coordinate 16,896 of CAWVZW010000067.1, read as the reverse complement.
AACAGCAATGCGTCCTCATCCTGGCAGTATTCTTTCTGCATGCGGTCGCACGCGTCGGCAGCCACAACGAATTCGGCAGCCAGCTTTTGTACTTCTCGATTGGACCAGACTAACTGTCGGTCTTTGACGCCGTTGCCTCACGTATTGCAAAGTGGGTGCCCATTCATCGCCCACAACAGGATCGGTTTTTCCCTCGCCTGCGCCTCGATGACAGCGTCCCAAAAGCTCATCCGCCAAGGAATTTTTCGATAAGAGAGCTCCCAGTTCCGAGGTAGAACGTGTTCGCGCCACTTTGTGTAGTTGGCCTGCGTCAGTTCCCCTTCCTGAAAATCATCCGCCGCAACATTAGAAGGGAGAATGATCGAAGCGAGAATGATGCCAACGATCAGAGTCAATGTTCTTAGAAAAGCCATTAGCGTGTTTCCTGGAATTAATGTGCGTTTCAAATCTCTCAAGCGATAATAGTACCGCTTATTGCGGACCCGAGCAAGTAAAAACATATTCGATTGCTCGCTATAGTTGGTCCGACGGTTGGTCCGACGGTACATGCAGATGTCGTGACTGACACCTTTACTCTTCGGTAATGAACTGTAAAACACCGTTTTGTTCGGAAACTGCACCGCTAATAGTATTGCCATTGGGCCAACGGATAGTTGCTCTATCAACCGTCGCTCCCGCTGGTATACCGAACGTCATATTAATCGGAGACTGCCCAAGACAAGCATTGACGGGGAACAGGTCGCGGTAAATCAAGTGGCTGCTGGTATGTAGAATGATACGAGTGCCTACCAAACTTCCAGAATACTCAGGAAGCTGCAGACGCAAAAATCGGTTGTCGGTTTCCACCTGGTTTAGAAAAAGCCGCAGAGGACCACCTCCGACGGACCCGACGAGCAAGTCAGGTTTTCCGTCAAGATTGATGTCCGCCGCGATAACACTGCGAGAATCCGAATCGATATTCGCTCCGGAATTGAACGATGCATCAATAAATCGTTTCCCCTGCCCAGTATTTAGAAAAAGACGATTCGGTTCGAACGCAGACAGATTATCATCGCTGTTGGCAAACTGAAAAATATTAGTCCGCCAAAATTCACCAGCTTCTTCGTCCAACTCACCTAGTTGCTGAATTTCACTGGTTCGATCTAAAGGCTGTGACACGACAGCCCGCCACAGACACGTTCAACCATCCGGTTTGCCTCGATCACGACTCGAAAAACCTGTCGCTGCGTATATGTCTGCCCAGCCATTGCCATCGAAATCCGTCATCGCCGAACCATACGCCCAGCCAATGTCGTTGATGCCAAGTTCGACACTGTTTTCAAACGCGGCAAACTCATGCGAATTCCCGGACTCCGACAAGCGTCTGCTATAAAGTCGGTTACCGGCACATGATCCCTTAATCTGCTCGAAAACTCCGGCTGGATAATCGGAATCGTTTACCTGACCGATAATCCGCCGTCCCATTTTGGAATACATATTGGCAACATAGATTTCGGGATAACCGTCGCTGTCCAAATGTCCGGAGACCACACCCATGCTCGTCGCGTAATCGGCAGTCTGGCTGGACTGAGATTGATCGCTGAACGTCCCGTCACGGTTATTGATCAGCAAAGAATTGGTGCCAAAATCGTTGGCGACATAAAGATCCGGGTAATGATCGGCATCATAGTAAAGCCAGTTGGCTGCAAATGATTTTCGTTTCCCTCCTGTTGTGCCAGTTTGATCAGCAACTTCCGTAAAAGTTCCATCGTTGTTATTCCGCCACAACTGGTTCACGGCACCCGATTCGTCGTCACCAATCCAGGGTTTTGGTTTACCGTCACTCGAAGAAGTTTTAATATTGGAGTCCTGATAGACTATGTATAAATCGAGATCTCCGTCGACATCAAAGTCGGCAACTGCCGCCCCCATTGGATCACGATTTAAGGTGATATTGGTCGAAAGTGTGACATCACGAAACCGCTTACCCTGTTCATTATGGTATACCGACTTACCAAGCAGCAAATCCGGAAATCCATCGTTGTCGTAATCGATCCAAGCAGCGAGTGCGACATAGCGTTCGGGCCAGCAGTTGCGGATCCCCAATTGCTGATCTACACGGCGAAATGATTGCCCTTCCACCGAGGCTAACAAAATGCGTTCACCGGAATAATCAGCAATGACAATATCCGGGAATCCGTCTTGATTGAAGTCGGCTACGGCAGTCTGAAAGCGGTACTGTAGGGTCGCAGCCGGTTCGAGTTTCCAATTGTCTCCCATAGGAAGTCGATCCAATGCGTAGTTTGACGTCGCTTCACGGAAAAGACGACTGCCGGAACGACGCATGATAATATCGGCAATGATCCATTCCGAGATAAAAGGCGTTTGTCCTATTTCCTTCGGCTCATCAACCGTAAAGGAAATCTGGTGTACAGATTCATGATAAGTGGCTTCGCCTTGGCGTTGGCCGCTCAGCGTCAATAGAAAAGAACTCATCCACTCAGCGTCCTCCGAGTCAGGCCCTCGAATTGAGAGGACCCGCATCTTTCCGGAATCAATCGAGTCGAACTCCGCCGGAATATTGACGATGGCCTGTAGGACTTCAACGCGACTGGCTTGTAATCTAGAATCGCTACAGCCAACTTCCGATATTCCTGTTTGCTCAAAAGAAGAAAAATCAAATTCCGGCAGCGTGCCTGTAGCGGAACCCAGCAGGAAATTATCAACTACATCTGCGTCAGAGGACCTGATCGCCTCGGTTAATGCCAAACCGAATTTGTGTTCCAATTCGAAAGTTACATGCTCAGTTAACCAAATGTGTTTTTGTTTTTCTTCGTTTAAAGCAGCATCTTCTGGCGTGAGAGATACGCTAGTATCTTCCTGGGGTGGATCCGTGTTGACTGAATCACTGCGTCTACAACCGATGAGACTTATAACAACACAGAATGCCAGTGGGAGGACCCTATTGAAAGCGAGTTGGATCCAGTGAGCATTTGGACGCGGGGCATTTAACATAGTTTAATTTTAGGCCGCGACTAAGGGTTATGCAAGGATTTGCGTTTCGGGAACCGCGAATGGCCGCGAATGGGCGGGGAACTATTTTTCGATACAATACAAATGCTGGGACGATCGGATGAACAAATTGCCTTGTGAGACTGCCATCGACGCCAAACATGTTTCGCCAAGGTCATTGCGAGCGATCTCATCGTACTTTCCTCCAGGCCGTAGAACTAACGTCACTCCCTCTTCAGATAGGATATAAATGCGTCCGTCGGCATAGACGGGCGAAGCCCAGTATACGCCCGATAGTCGTTCCACCCAAACAACATTGCCGGATGAAGCCTCGATGCAATGCAGAATGTTGTCTCTTGAAATTGAGTAAAGATAGGGCTTTATATATAACAACGACGCCAGTGCCGCGACACCACGTTTTTGTTCCCATGCGATGTGCGTCTTGGTAACATCGCCTTTGCCGCCGAGTCGGATGGCACGCAGCGTCGGAGCTTCAAAGCCAGAGGACGTGTAGATTAATCCATCACCGATAACGGGCGACGGCGTAACACCTTCGCCCTGACTGTAAACCGACCAGATACGTTTACCGGTCGTCGGATCGAATCCTTGAACACGGTCGCCCCCTGCGCTGATGAGTTGACTGCCATCGTTAACGAGAATCGGCGTGACGTGCCCGACGCGTGATAGTCCTCGCTCACCCTTCCACCGCACGGAACCATTTTCGGCATCCAGCGAGAGAACAACGGCTTTTTCCCAAGGAACTTTCCACCCAATCTTACTATCCTCTCGACTACTGCCGTCGAATGGCATGATGATTTGACCATTTGCTAGAATCGGCGATGCGCCGAGCCCATGCAAACTAAAGAACTTTACTTCGTTATTCTTCCATGCTAGATCTCCGGAAAAATCCACGGCAGTCACCGTGCCATCATAAAAGACCGAATACACGTATTTCCCGTCAGTTACGGGTGTCGGCGTGGCGTACGAGTTTTGCTTTCTCATCGGCCCCGGTTTTTGACGGTGCACTTCCGTTTCCCAGGCAATAGTGCCATCCTTCCGGTGGATGCAGATCACTCGACATGACACTCCCTCTTCGCTAGATGCTGTGAGAAACACAAAGTCCTCGAAGACAATCGGTGACGACCACCCAGTGCCCGGAAGACTCGCCTTCCACTTGATGTTTTTGGTCGCGGACCATGTGAGCGGCAGTTGCGACTCACTTGAGATTCCTTGCCCAGTCGGGCCCCGAAAACGCATCCAATTCTCGCCACTGACTGAATCACACGCGGCCAACCAGCACACAAAACAAAGTATCAACCCAATTCTCATTTTCATAATCACTCCAGTGCTTGTGCATTGATTCCACGATTTGTTTTTCCCGGTTCGCACTCTTCGCCTCAATTACAGGGCTTAGATGTGCAATCTCAACAAGTAATTATAGCCGACAACGTGACCCCGAGACAACGTCAGGCGACCTTCGGTTAATCACTTTCCCTAGGAGTGTAAAAGCGATCTCTGAGATTTAGACTTCTAGACACGCTATCGAGCAGGGCGACCAAACCATCACCTTTGCTGGAATATCCAAAGGTGCCCATCGTACCTTGAGTTATGCGCGCCCGTCACCTGTTCGGTTTGAGATTCGCTGGGTCCAACCAAGAAGGTAAAAACTCAGTTGTCCGTTTAATTGCAACCAAGCCCACGCCAAACGAACAAAAAGCCAAAGAGTAGGAACATCCGACCCGCACGGGAAACTGATTGCGACGTGGGACTAATCATCTAAAGGCATATCAGAACAACTCCAACAATCCTTGTAGTTGCACCCCTCATTTGCTAGCATACCGACAGGGTAAGTTACTTGGCAAACACGGATATTGAGGATACAGGAGATTTAAATGAACGGCCGAATGGACAATATTGTTAGTATCTCAATCTCTAGTTTGTCGACCGCGATAATTGTAGTGGTACTTTTTTTGTGGCGGTATGACGTCATGGACCTCGATAGTGTGATTTGGGTTACCCCCTATGTTGTTCATGCATACATTTGTTCCGTGTTTTGTCGAAAAGTCGCTGTTTCTAAAGGGTACAGCGGTGCCGACTGGGCTTTGGCCGGATTCTTTTGTGGCATCTTGGCATTGTTCGCAGCAGGTGGCCTTGCATCCCGCCCCCAAGACACCGAAGTAGTCGATCAGAATTCGAACTAACCCCGTTGTTATCTGACTTGCGGACATTTAGATACAGGCCCGAACTCGTTAGAGGTTCTACGCAGTTTTGAGGTCTATCAACCGCGAATCGATCGGTTAATGATTGTGTTTTTCAATCAATGCTTCAAAGCGGATGACCAGTTCGGGGTGCTCTGCAGCAACGTTATGTTGTTCACCTACATCGGTAGATAAATCATATAGTTCGGTAGCTGAATTATTGTTGATACGAACCGCCTTCCATTTCCCTTGGCGTACCGCAAACTTCTGACCTGCCCGCCAAAACAAATACGTATGCTTCTTCTGTTCACCGCCGAGTAGTGAAGGCAGATAGGAAATCCCATCGATATCGGTCGGCGATTTGATTCCTGCCAATTCACACGCGGTAGGCAGAAAATCCCAAAACGCAGATGGATGAGCCGTGGAAGTGCCGGGGGCAATCCTCCCTGGCCAGCGCGCGATCATCGGCACGCGGATACCTCCATCATAGAGATCGCGCTTATAGCCACGCAGTTCGCCGTTGGAGTTAAAGTACTCCATCTTGTGCCCGCCTTCCTGATGCGGACCATTGTCGGAGGTGAAAAACAAGATGGTGTTCTCATCAAGCGCTAGTTCCTTGAGCAGTGCCATCATTCTTCCAATATCACTATCAAGTCGGGTGATCATTGCCGCATATCCCTTTTCAGGGTTGGGCCAATCCCGATCGGAATAAATTCCGTAGTCCGGAACTTCTTGGCCGTCGCCGGTAGCGCGTCCACCTTCGTTGTTGGTGTGTGGGATCGTGTAATGAGCCTGGAGAAAAAAAGGCCTAGCGGCATTTTCACGAATAAAGTTCATCGCTTTTGTGTGCATAACATCATGCGAATAAGTAACCCGCTTAATGGAAACTTTTGGCTGGTCGCCGACGACGTTGCCGGACAATGGATATTGAATATTGTTTTCCCACAGGTATTCAGGATAAAAATTGTGAGCGTTACCTTGGTCAAGATATCCAAACCAGTAGTCGAAGCCTTGTTTAGTTGGTACACCACTGCTGCCTGGCGTTCCTAATGCCCACTTACCAACCCCGCCGGTAGCGTAACCTGTTGCCTTGAGTAACGTCGTAACGGTACGCGTGTTTTCAGGAAATAAATATTTGGTGTTACCATGAATTGGTGTGTTGCCGCTGTGTCGACCGGTTAACAAAACCAGTCGAGAGGGTCTGCAGACCGTATGACCAGAATAGTGGTCGGTGAATTTCATGCCTTCCTTGGCCAGTTGGTCAATGTGGGGTGTTTTGATGACTTTCTGTCCGTAACAACCCAGATCACCGTAGCCCAAATCGTCCACCATAATATAAATAATATTTGGTCTATCCGCGGACTGAACAAGATTCGAAGAAAACAGCAGGCAAAAGACAAGCAAGAGACGTGATGTGGTCATAGTTTCATAAAATACAAGAGTAGGTGATTTGACAGAGCGTTAACGGAAAGGACAAGTGAATTTTCTCGTAATTTGTTTATTCCATTTACTCCCCTCATCCTACACTCCCATCCGGCAACGATTCAACTGATATTCACCGTAGTTAATCCGCGGCTTGTCTTGCTCTAGATCGGATTACCTATCGAATCAAATGCAATTTTGGTACAATACATTATTGAGTATCCCGCCGTCGCATTCTATTTTGCACCAAACCATGGTACAGCTGACCCGACCCGTCGTTGTTATTCTTTTTCTACTAAGTGTAGGCATATCGGCTACACGTGGGGATCAGTTCACCGACAGCATTGAGCCCTACCTCAAGAAGTTTTGCGTGACTTGCCACGGATCCAAGGACCCCAAGGGTGGGCTGAATCTTACCGCCTATAAATCCGACAAAACGGTGATTGCTAACTTTCGTCGCTGGAATAATATTACAACTTTTATTCAAAGCGGTGAGATGCCGCCGAAAGGATCGCCTCAACCTGAAATCGAGGAAAATAACGCTGTTGTAAACACCGTCAACAGCCTACTTATTAAAGAAGCTCGAAAACATGCAGGTGACCCAGGAAATGTACCGCCGAGGCGGTTAAGCAACACCGAGTATGATCATTCGATTCGCGATTTGACAGGTATTGATATTCGCCCAACCAGCGATTTCCCAACAGATCCAGCGGGTGGGGAAGGATTTGATAACACCGGTGAAGCACTGACCATGTCACCGAACCTACTGAGGAAATACCTAACCGCTGCACAGCAGGTCGCCGAACACATGTTATTAAAAACTGATGGAATTGCATTCGCACCAACACCTGCCGTGTCGTACAACGAACGACGAAAGTTGACAGAGTTGGCCATCATTGACTTCTACAATCAACGTACGATCGAAATCCGAGAATACGTGGAAGCGGCTTGGCGGTTTCGCTATTTGTCCCCCCAAACAGGCACATCGATCCGTCAATATGCGGAAGCAAATGGTTTGAGCGCCAAATATCTGGAACTGGTATGGAACACCCTGTCGAAACCCAACTCCAGTCGAGGATTTACGCAACAACTTGAGCAGTATTGGAAGTCTGTACCCCCGCCACTGGATAATGCTGGTATCCCTCGTGAATTCGATGAGCTAATGCGATTTATCGAGTTTGGCCGCAATACACTAACGCCGCCGCTGAAAGGACTCATTAAATCGAATGCCGGAAATTGGCCAATTCATTGGCTGGATTTTCGCGCCAAAACCGCGGCGGTGCGAGACAAGTTTTCGCCCGAACAGCTACAGAGCGAAGTGTTGGTAAATGTCGGACGGGTTCCCGTATTTAAAGAGGGAACGGAACCCTATTCGATGTCTATTGAATTTAGAAAAGGTTATTCGGACGACGAAGGGTATGTGATCATTAAACGTCCTTTGTTTAGCAACGCTCAGGCGCTTCCGAAAAACGAAAAGGATGAAACAGAGAACCATCAGGTAATATCACTCAAGGCGGCGTTAGATCAACACAACTCCGATCTTTCTGCCAAATTAGAGTTTGGTACCCATCCGGTAGCAAAATCTACCTCAGCGGAAGCATTCGATCCTGAATGGCTCGTCATCAAGACACCAGCCTTAATCGAAATTCCGTTTACTTCAGAGATGCACAAAGAGCTTCAAGGGAAACACCTGTTACTGCAATGCCAGTTGGATTCTCAGGAGAGTCGGGATGCCAGCGTTTTCATTCAATTTGGGAACGGGCAACCCCCCCAAACGAAGTTTGACGCAAAAACCACTCATCTCATTTACTCTGACGGCAAAGTGGCGGCGGAATTTATCGACTCGGTACATCCATTTTGTAATACCTTTCCAAATCGCTTCTTTTATGTAGACGCTAAGCGAGGACTAGCTGCTGGCTTCCATTTGGTCGAGGGATTTTTTCGCGACGATAAGCCACTGATGGAAAAAGTACTGACCGAGCAGGAGATACGGCAACTTGACAAACTTTGGAAGGAATTGGATTTTGTCACCAATCGCACAGAAACGCTGCTTCGTGGATTTGTTTGGTTTGAACGGTCAGAGCGTCACGTACTTCATGGCCGTGAGTGGGATTATCTGCGAGCAGAAGACCCGGCACTCATAACGGAACAACTACTCGGTCGATTTGAAATTCAATATCTTGAGAAAATGGGAACACCGTCAAAGCCGGGTACGCAGCAGGCCCAACGCCGCGTAGTTGAGGCGGAAACGCCAAGTGAAAAATTCGACATGGTTCATGGGTTCTTCGAAGATGTTCGAACTGGCCTCGCTGAACAAAGGAACGTCTTGGCTGCAGCAGAACCTAAAGGGCTCGATGACGTTTTACAATTTGCAACCCGCGCGTATAAACGTCCTCTAAGCGAAGATGAAATGCAGGGATATAATACGCTTTATCAACATTTGCGTGCCGAGGGCCAAACGGTGGAACAAAGCCTGCGTGGGCTACTGACGGCTATCTTAATGGCACCCGACTACATTTATCGCTACAACGATACACCAACTGGAAGAGGGATCGTGCCGTTGAACGATCGAGATCTCGCTAGTCGTCTGAGCTACTTTTTGTGGTCTTCAATTCCCGACGATGCCTTGTTGCAATCAGCTCAAAAACAAGAACTGTCACAAGGGCAGCACTTGCAATACCATGCCGAACGAATGATGAGTGACGATCGGATAACTGCGTTGGCACGAGAGTTTTTCGGACAGTGGTTACGGTATCGCGATTATTTGTCAAAGGACCCCATCAATGCCGAAGCATTTCCGCAGTATACCGAAACTTTACGAAACGCGATGTGGCGTGAACCGATCGAATTAGGGGTCCATATAATTCGCCACGATCTACCGATTACGACACTCATCAACAGTGATACGACTCATGTAAATGGCGTACTAGCAAAACACTACGGCGGCGCAATAAAGACTCAATGGGAACGTGCAATCTCGGCAGCAGGTAAACATCTCGAAGTAACACAGCAAAAGGTTCTCTCTCGGGAAGAATTGGAATCGATGTGGTTCGAAGTGGATGGTATTCGGGAACAAGGCCGCGGTGGATTATTTGGAATGGCTGTCATTCTTGCTAAGAATTCCTCAGGGGAGCGAACCAGTCCGGTAAAACGCGGGTTTTGGACCGTGCATCATTTGTTAGGGCAACACTTCCCTCCTCCACCGGCCGATGTTCCGGAATTGCCAGACAATGTGAATGAGGGCCAACATTCGTTACGCCAATTGCTAAATGCGCATGTGTCCGATGTATCCTGTGCAATTTGCCACAAACACTTCGATTATTTAGGAATGGCGCAAGAGGGTTTTGATGCGATAGGTCAATTTCGCACAAAAGACTCGGCGGGGCGCGCTATCGACGACGCCGTGATCCTTCCGGATGGCCAAACTGCTAAAGGCGTGGATGGGATAATTAGGTATATTGAAGAACATCGCCAACGTGAATTTGTCCGGACGTTTTGTCGTAAGTTTCTTGGTTACGCTTTAGGACGTAGTGTGGAACTCTCAGATCAGCCATTGCTGGACGAAATTGAGCTGGCCTTATCCGAAAACAACTATCGATTTTCGACACTCGTCACAAAAATTGTGGCGAGCCCCCAATTTAGAAACCAACGGGCTCAGGACTTCGTAAAGGCGACAAGGCGAAATGGTCGATAAAACAAACAAAGCTGGTATAATTGAGATATTGAAACAAGTTAGTGTGAACTTCGCTCCGCTCGTTTTAAAGGAGTAACGAAATGGTACAGTCCAAGATTTCACGACGAATGGTTTTGACAAGCCTCGGGGCAACCGTAGCGCTTCCATGGCTTGAATCCGGTCGATTGCTTGGCGTCGAAGAAACCACGGATCCGCCAAAACGATTTGGGTTTATGTTTTGGGGCGATGGCATCCATCCCGCCCAATGGTGGACCAAAGGCAGCGGGGAGAAACTGGAACTCGGACCGGCGTTTACTAGCCTCGAAGACGTTAAGGGTCAGGTTAACTTTATCCACGGGCTGAAACACCCTAGTAATGTGGTTGGCGGTCATGCAAAAGGTGCCGCAGGTATGCTCACAGGCCACGCCCCGCAAGGGGGTCGTGACATTGAAGGTGAAACGAGTTTAGATCAGATATTGGCAAATGCCTGGGAAGACGAGACGGTTTTACCTAGTCTCGTGTTGGCGTGTGAACGCCCAGTCAGTGGTTTTCACGAGTCGGGCTATTCAATGATGTATGCCAGTCACTTGTCATGGAGTAGTCCCATGTCGCCCGTGCCAAGTGAACTTTATCCGGCCTTGGCTTTCGACAGTCTGTTTGACAGCAAAGGAAACAAAACGCATTTGAGCGTCTTGGATCACGTGCGGAAGCAATTGGGCGACGTCGCGCGAAAGGTTTCATTTTCAGATCGTGCAAAAATAGATGAGTACACGACGAGCGTAAGAGAAGTTGAACAACGTCTGGCTAGGATGCAGAGACGTAATTTGAAAGAGTCTGCTGATAACGCTAGTAGTCCCAACGCAGACCGACCCAGTGACGGTATCCCAAATCAACTTGACGACCACGCTCGAATAATGTGCGATATAATAGCGTTGGCATTTCAGACGGATCGAACGCGTGTTAGCACAATGGTGATGACAAACAACCTTTCCGGACAAATTTATCCATTCCTTGGACTGAATGTCGATCATCACAATTATTCACACAATTGCCATAACGAAGAGTTTGCCAAGATTACTCGATTTTGGGTCGAGCAATATGCCTACCTCGTGAAAAAACTTCATGGCATGCAAGAGGGTAACGGCACGGTGCTAGATAACTGTTGTCTGATGGCAGCGAACGAACAATGGACGTTTCATAATGGTGCGAAAGTGCCACTTATGATGGCCGGTTCGATGGGCGGACAGTTTGAAACCGGACGAACGCTTGATTATGATAAAGCCGATAACGATAAAATGAGTTCGCTGTATTTGACCGTATTGGAACGCATGGGGCTCGCCCAAGATTCCTTTGGTAATAGCTCCGCACCGCTTACCGGCATTTAGCCTGAAGGAAAACGAACCGCCACTAAGGCTGGTGCTGAGATAGGCGATGACGGTTTCGGTCTCAATACGCCGTAATAGAAACTCGCAGGCGAATGTGTCACAACGCAAATCCAAAGGAGTATGCCGTGAAAGACAAGGTGCTGGTAGTATGTTTGGCTTTGTTGATGTTTGTTGTGTTCGGTGGGTTTTCACCAGTAATCGCTGGTCCCGCTTATACCGTCGTCCCCACAACTAAGCCCCCGGTCATCGATGGTAAATTGGATGATGACGTCTGGGGCACTGCGACATTTACGCACCTATATGATTTTATGGATTCGACTAAAGACGCTCGAATCAAAGCTGATCCGGTCACTACATTTTCGATTTCAGCCGATAGCAAGTATCTGTATGTGGCCTTCCGTTGCCAAGATACGAATGTAAGTAGGTTGGTACAAGATATAACGACACGAGATGGGAAACTCTGGAACGGCGACAACGTCGAAATATTTTTGAATTTAGATCGATCAGGTCATACCTTTCGTCGAGTCATGCTCGGCGCGTCTGGCGCGGTATTCGATGCCGCCTATCTTCAATATGGCTTAAAGGAACATCGCTGGTTCGATATCAAAGGACTAACTGGCGCCACCGACATCCAGTCAGATCACTGGACGGGCGAGATCGCAATCCCTTTTGCCGGACTAGCAATGAATTCCAATTCCACTGGCAATTGGCAAATCAACGTATGCCGTTCGAGTCAAACCAAAAAGGGCGTTCAATACTATTTTTCGAGTTGGGGTGTATTGAAGGAGAAGCCGGATTTATATAAGCCGAATTTTTTTCCGCTAAATATCATTCGCGCCACTCGATCTCAAATGGGAGTCTATGGTCTGCTTCAAGAAGTCGCTGGGATCCCACAACCCTCTTTCACCGAACAAGATCTACAAGACATAAAGCAAGTTCGTCTTAAGCAACAATTCGACAAGCAGGTGGAAGACTTTCCGATGATTGTAATTCCCCCCATACTCCCGCTTGAAAGTTTGCTGTTCTACACCGATACCGCAAAAAAGCAACAGCCGATCACGACTGATGCCCACCGCCGTCTAAAACGCGAGCAGTCCCTCGAGGCGATGCAATTGGCCATGGGGCAATTGCCAAACCGTCCCCAACGAACCCACCTGAAGGAATTCAACCTGCGGACTACGAGCACCCAACAACGAGGTCGCTATACCAAGAAGCACATTCATTATGACGTTGCTGACGGTGAAATCGTGCATGCCTTCCTTTACGAACCTCTGGGCCTTAAACCTGGAGAGACGCGTCCGGGAATTATCGCTCACCACCCGACGGCGAAGTATGGCAAGCAAACCTTTGAAGGTTGGCCCAACAGCAATTTCGTTACCGAGTTAGCGATGCAGGGATTCGTCGTCATTGTGCCGGACTACCCCACGATTGGTGAATCGAAGGACTATGACTTAACAGCCGATCGATATGACTCGGGCCCGATAAAGGGCGTATTTAACCATATGAGCAGCATTGATCTGCTGCAACTACTTCCCTCGGTTGATCCTAATCGTATCGGCGCAATCGGCCATTCCCTTGGCGGACGAAATACACTTTATCTTCAGGCTTTTGATGAACGCGTGAAAGTCGGCGTGTCTAGTTGCGGATGGACGACGTTTCGGTCCAAAATGCTACTCGAAGAAAGGTTGTTAGCAACAGAATACTTCATGCCGTTTTTGAAAACGAAGTACAACCTCGATCTTACAAAATTCCCGTTTGAGTATACGGACGCTTTTGCCGCAATTGCACCGCGTGTATTTTACTCGTACTCTCCCGCTAACGATGGAGTACATCCAGGCTGGGGCCCAGCCGCTGCTGCGCCAGTGATTCAGGAGTACTATGACGCTTGGGGCGCTAAAGATGCTTTCATCTTCCAACAACCGTCGGGCGACCATCATTTTCCATGGACTTGGCGTCAAGAATCTTACAAGGTTATGCGGGATACCCTAAACTACCATCCCCACGGAGCCTTGGGCTTACTGGCCGAGAGGAAAGGGCTGCAAGCTCTGGCAGACCTTAAGAAAGCGCTGGACGATCCCTCTCAAAAAACCCGCTGGGTGGCAGCGCATCACTTAGGACTGCTCGGAGACGTAAGTGGACTGCCACGGATGAAACGGGATTTCAAGACGCTTACTGCCAATGGGCGGGACCATGACCGTCTGAAAATGGCCCTCGAAGTAGCCAAGGTATTGGCGGAATTGGGTGATGAAACGGGGTACAGCCTCGCAGCCCAACAGGGGATCGACGGAGCCAACGGCCTGCGGTGGCGTGCCGCAGAGGTCTTGGGCCACATTGCCAATCTCGATCATGATGGAAACATCGATCCCACGGGAATCTTAAAGACGATGGCCGCTACGGAAAAAGACAATGACGAGTTCTTTGTTTTTCTGGACCGCGTACACAAAATCCTACGAGATCGGGCGGAGATGATCGCCATATTTGCTATCGCCAAGGATTCTGAGTATCAAACAGAGCTAAAGGTTCCGTGGGGCCCGACTGTAGGGGAGGTCTATTGGATTGTTGCTTTGCGTGACAAAGACAGACCCTACGAATACAAGTAGTCGTCGACCTAACATGGGTTTCGATTGCTGCAAATCGGACACGCACATCTAATAACTTTCCACAGCGGCTTTCGGTAAGTTATACTCAAAGCTAATTATCACTTTGAACGACTTAAAGTCTATTCGGAGGTTCTATGTTCGCTCGTGTCGCAGTAATCTTTCTCGTAAGCAGCTCGCTCTGTCATGCCCAGCATCCTTGGCAGAAGCCTAAGCCTTTGGTTGCAAAAGTTGAGATCGAGAAAATCATCGGTCCGTTAGTACAGACGACACTGTCCACTGAGCGACACATTGTCTGGGTTTGGGGTTACGACAAACCCCATAAACCGGGAGCGCACGATTACCTGCGGGTACGCGACTTGATGACAGGCATGTTCAAGAAGGTGCCGAACGTCACCGTTGATACGGCATATCTTTTCCCGACTCAGGCGCAGTTCGACAAAGCGGATCTGATAGTGATGTTCCTGCATTTGCCACAATTGACGCCGAAACAGTACGCGATGTTTAAGTTATTCATTCACCATGGTGGCGGCGCGGTGGCGATCCACGAAACCGCGATCATTCGTCCGGCAGCCGAGGGAAAAAAACTAGCCGAGTGCTTAGGGATGGCATGGGACGAAGGAAGATCCAAATGGGGTGCAATCTTTGAAGATATTACCATCGACAATCAACATCCAGTTTTCAAAGGCTTTGCTGATAAGCTAGTGATAAACGATGAGTTCTACTGGGATCTAAACCAAGTCGAAGGTGTTAAAGTGATCGGCAGCGTGCGGACCGGTCCCCCCAATAGTAGCGCGACGCGGGTACCAGCCTCAAGGCTGTCTCGGACACCCTCGCCGATGTTCTGGACGTTGGAGTCCGGCAAGGGCCGAGTGTTCGGAACGACGCTCGGACACAACACATTTAGCTACTACGATCCGGAACTGCGAATTGTACTGTTTCGGGCGATGGCCTGGGCGATGCGCGAGGCGTCCGGTCCTTTGATGCCGTTGGTCTTTGACGGAATTACCAACGCTGAAGGGATGGTGGGAACAACGGACGACATGCGAGATTGGAAGGGAAAACTGAGGAAACCACCTGCGAATTGAACGCCTTGGGGCAAGCCGCGGTCGCAAGAATGAACTATAAATGTGTTATAATCAGCACTTTAGAAAAGACGTTCAATCAAGAGTTTCTCATGTCAGCTAATCCTTATAAGCCTTGGGGCGTATATACGATTACCCTGCTTATCCTCGGCATCAACGAACGTTTGATAACTCCGGAAAACGGGCTCCTAGATGGTATCGTCGACGCCGCAATTATCACCGTGAGTTGCGTCGGCGGCGGCGTTTGCTGGTTTTTGTCATACCGCAGCTTGAACACTCCGACTGACCTATTAAACAACCGAACCCAAGTTGCAATCACATGGCTTCTCGGGCCCATAGTCGGTGTTACAGCAGCAATCTCACCGGCAGTCGATATTGATGGTGGCTTGTTACTGTTTTACCCGCCTGTATTCGGTCTTTTTCTGACAACGTTCGTATTACCCGTCTTATTTATCCTGCGGCACAGAAACGCCAAACGAAATGACGCGGTACACTCTGAGGCGGAACGCTAAATTCCACAGTCGGCTCCAATCACAAACATGAATCATATCTCAAAAAAACAGGATATCTGGAACCACACGGCTCCCGTAGTTTTTTCGCCGCTGTTTGCGTGGCCTCCCAAACCCAAAGCCGCGCTCCTTGAGCTCACGCAGCGGTGGGGCACGATTTCCCGTAACGTCCTCTTTCTCGCTATGGCATTTCTGGTGTTCTGGTACCTATATCCGGAAGATACCGCGATGCGATCTTTGTCGCTGTGGTGGGTGGGATCCATCTTTCTGCGCAACTACCTGTTCATGCTTGTCATCGCAGGCGGACTGCATCTCTATCTCTTTACTTTTCGCCTACAGAAAAACCGATTGAAATACGATCCTCGCGAACAATTGGCGAAGAGCCGAAAGTTCTCTTTTCGAAGTCAGATCTGGGACAACATCTTCTGGTCCTTGGCTAGCGGCACCACGGTCTGGTCGATCTATGAGGTTCTCTATTTTTGGGGCGCGGCCAACGGAGTCATTTCCGCCTTGTCGTTCAACGAATATCCGCTGGCATTTCTGTTCTGGCTGCTGGCAATGCCGGTGCTGACATCTTCTCACTTCTACTTCATCCACCGGTTACTTCACTGGCCACCGCTGTATCGCCCCGTACACCGTCTGCACCATCGAAACATCCACACCGGCCCGTGGTCCGGTATGTCGATGCATCCAATCGAACATATCCTCTACCTGTCGTCCGTGCTCGTGCATTTTGTCATCCCGTCGCATCCCGTCATCCTGTTGCTCCATCTTTACAGTCGCAGCTTGGGACCAGCATTCTCACATTCAGGATTTGAGAAGTTAAAGCTAGGCGATACCAGTGTCGTTGCTGCCGCTGATTTTCACCACCAGCTCCATCACCGTTTTTTTGAATGCAACTACGGAACCACCGACGCGCCTTGGGACAAGTGGTTTGGCACCGATCATGATGGGTCCGACGAGGCCACCCTGCGAATCCGCAAACAACGCAATCGCCGCAAACATGACAAACATGACAAACATGACAAACATGACA
>CAWVZW010000066.1:0-17868 GCA_963934735.1 uncultured Planctomycetaceae bacterium | reverse complement strand
TTTTGGATATTGGCGCCGACAGGGATATCCTCATGCACGCTTTCCTTGTCCGGCGGAGGTGAGGGGTGGTAGAATAGGAGCAATATAGTTAAAGAGTAAGATTTTTAATTAGAGATTTCCATGAAGAACTATAGAATAACCATCTTGTGCGCGGCGATTGTAGCCCTTTGCACCTATATCCCACACCGAACGGTTGCTGCCGACCGTCCCAACATCGTGTTCATCCTTGCTGACGATCTGGGTTACGGCGACATCAAAGCATTTGGTGGTGATAAATGTAATATTGATACGCCGCATTTTGACCGGCTTTGTGCTGAGGGCATGAAATTCACGAACGCGCACGTGACCGATTCCGTATGTGTTCCCAGTCGTACTTCCATCATGACAGGGCGTTATGCATTCCGATTTGGGAAAGCGGAGCAGGGTGGCCCGTGGGGATTCACTGGGTTGCGCTTTCCACCCACTCAGCATACTCTGGGGCACATGTTTCAAGCTGGCGGTTATGCCACGGGCTATGTAGGGAAATGGCATCTCGGCACGCGGATGACGACGCGAGACGGAAAGGTTCAGGGACCGAAGAATACTGATTTTACAAAACCAATCCAGATTGGAACCAGCGACTACGGATTTGAAGATTGTTTCTTTCTTCCAGGATCGCTTGATATGTTTCCCTATGCCTACATCCGTGGCAAAGAATGGCAGGGAAGTGTCACGGCGCAGAAAGGTTGGAGTGCTTTCAATAGAGTGGGACCGGCCGCTGAAGACTTTGTGGACACCGAGGTGCTCTCGACGTTCTGCAACGAAGCAGGAAGTTTCATCAAAGCCCGAGCCGGAAAAGACAAGCCGTTCTTTCTGTATGTCGCGTTAACCGCTCCGCATACGCCGACCGCTCCGGAAGCTGGATTTCAGGGGAAGAGTCGTATCGGCATTTATGGAGATTTTGTGATGAACACGGACGCCTGTATTGGCCGGATTCGCGATCATCTTCGCGCTGCAGGGGCGGAAAAGAATACGGTCATCATGGTTTCATCGGATCATGGGCCCGGTCATTATTCCGGACCCAAACATAAGGCAACTGCTAACCAGATGCGGGAGATGGAGAAGGACGGGCACTATTGCACTGGTCCCTGGCGGGGATATAAATTCTCTGCCTTTGAAGGCGGATTGCGGGTACCTTTTGTCGCAGTTTGGCCTGACATGATCAAGCCTGGAAGTAAGACCGGCGCACTCATAGGCCTCAATGACTTGATGGCGACTTGGGCGGATATCGCTGACATCGAACTGTCTGAGAAACAGGCTCCGGATTCGGTGAGTTTCCTCACGGTTTTGAAAGATTCCGCCAAGAGTAGTCGTGATACCCTCGTGACTCGTGGAACACGTTCCGATGCTTTTCGTAATGGTGACTGGAAGTTGATCGTCGGGCCAGGTAGCGGTAGTTCTGGTCCCTTTTATAGTGAACCGAAATCGGAAGATGCCTGGAAAACTGCGATTGAGGAATTTGGTCGGAGTCCGGCGAATCACACGGAACTGGAAAATCCGATATTTGTCCAGTTGTTCAACCTTAAAAACGATCCAGGAGAAACAACAGATCTATCAGTGGAGAATTTAGATAGATTCAAAAAGATGCTGGCAGACTACCAAAAGATTATCCGCGATGGTCGATCCACACCCGGCCCGCGGCTCAGCAATGATCGTGATGTGAAGGCGTTTCGACCGCCAGCCTTTGTGTGGAAAAAATGAGGGTATTTTCTAGGTTCGTTAAGGAAGTGGGAGGCGAAACCTACGAGAATTAAACGGTTGAATCATAATCAAATTTGGTATTTCCTACCAGCGGGCAGCAATAGTAGCATCTATTGGTAGTCGTAGCAGCTATTGGTTATACTAAGGCAACTTACGAGCATTTCTATCATTCCATCCGCGCCCTTAATCGAATATTCAAGTTAAGGATTAATCGATGAGACGTAATTCCTACCTGATCCCACGGCGATCCATGCTAAGAGGTGCTGGAATGTCCGTGGCCCTACCGCTGCTGGATATCATGTCCCCTGCGATAAGTTATGCGAGGCCCACCGAAACGCCTCCGCCGAGACTGTGCGTGTTGTACAAGGGATGTGGTGTTAATCCCCATGCCTGGGACATTGTCGGGGGCACGGAAACAGACTTTGAGTTGTCTAAAATTCTGCAGCCGCTGGCAGGCGTTCAAGATGACATTCTCGTCGTCGGCAATCTTGACAATGAGGGCTCGTCGAGTCATCTCGATGCGCCGACAACGTTCATGAGTGGTACACAACGTAATCGTGTAAACCGGTACTCATTTGACCAAAGGATTGCCGATCAAATCGAAAGCGACACGCCCATCAAGTCGATGCAATTGACGGCCGACAATGTTTGGAAACAGCATCCCTGGCTTAACATTTTGTCGTATGACAAGAACGACCAACCCATGCGCGGGCAGTATGATCCTCAGGCCGTATTCAATACGATGTTTAAGGATGAGGCTCGGACCGTTCGTCAGAAAGAATTGCTGAGCGTTTTAGATGGAGTCCAAGAAGCTTCGTCATCTTTGGCAAGGAGGGGAAGCACACGCGACCAACAGGTTCTGGAGCATTACTACGACTCGATACGTGATGTTGAAAAAAGCATTCAACGTGCCAGACAAAACAGTCGCGATGTCCAGTTGGACAAAACAACTGAGACCTTTGATCCCAACATAGAGGTGGGTAATCTCGGCGAGAGAATCAAAGCCATGCTTGATTTGATTACACTTGCTTTCTGGACGGATTCTACCAGAATCGTTTCCTGCATGCTTGCCAACACTAACAGCCGCGTCCACTACGACTTCATGGGCGTAAACGCTGAATTTCATCACGTATCGCATCATGTTCGCAATCGACAAGTCCTGCCCGCTTATGACAAAATCAATATCTGGCACGCGGGACAATTGCGGTATTTGATTGACAAGATGAAATCAATAAGAGAAGGCAGTGGGACTTTGTTTGAAAATTCTCTGATTATGTGGGGTTCAGGGATTAAGCATGGGGACTATCACTCGTTGACGGACCTGCCACTTATTCTAACGGGAGGTGCCGGCGGGAAATTAGATCTAGGGCGACACGTTCGTTATCCGCAATCTCAACCTTACGCTAACCTACTGTTGACCATTATGAGAATGATGGGGACCAACGCTAAGAGCATTGGGAATTCAACCGAACAACTTTCGGGAATTACGGAAAAGGCCAATTTCAAACCCACCAATCCGGATGACGGTAGTTGGAGACTCGTCAGCAATGATGAAAAAACGCTCACCGCGAAAGGCTTATTACGAATCAGTATTGAATCCGACAACGAATATTATCAATTACGGTTTTCTGATAAGAGCGACCTAGAGATTCGCATACCATTTATGAATAATCACAAGTTGCGATTCGATCGGTGTGTCGGAAAAGTGGTGACCGTAACAGGCCTCTATAAAACGGTAGAGGGCAAGAAAACTATTGTTACCCTCACTAAGGCGGAACTGGAATAGCGGTGATAAAGACACAACGATTTCACGCTGTAACCCTCGCCGCATGCGTTTTGGTCTTTGCTGTGAGCTCGCGACCAACCCAAGCCTGGGATGCGAGTTTTGCCGACGTCGCCGAAGTGATTCAGACTCGCTGTATGTCTTGCCATGACAGTGAAACACGCGCGGGTGAGATCGACTTAACACCCTTGCTCCAGAAAAACAATAGTTCCTACGGGAAGTATACCAAACTCTGGATCAAGCTGGAAAATAAGGTGGCGCGTGGTGAAATGCCACCTCCGGAGGAAGATCCCCTCAAGCCTTCTGAGATAGAATCCATCAAGAATTGGTTTCAAGAGTCGTTTATTTTACGGAAGGGAAAGCCGCATATAGGGCGGACACCTTTACGCCGCTTAACGCGTTATGAATTTGAAAACACCTTGGAAGACGTCTTATCGATTAAGCTCAAAATACCGTATCGAGATTCCATCACCGACCGTATCGACGTATCCCAAATCGAGTCCATCGTGCCTTCGGATATCCCCGGAGAATCCGGGTTCGACAACGACGCCTTACACATGGAACAACTTAAGCCGCCGCTAAATGACCTTGCCAATGCCGTGCATTACGCTTTGTCACAATTCAGCAAAGACCCCATTGCTAGAAAAGTCGTTTTAGGTCGAGCGGATATTCCGCCGGATGCCGCTGCGACTGAAATCCAACAGGTCATTTCAAAGTTTCTAATGCGGGCCTATCGTGGTTCGCACGAGCAACTAGAAGAGTCTACGGATGTTTACTACAACTTGTATCAAAAACACGTGCAGATCTCTAAAGACAACAATGCAAGTCTACGTTATGCCCTAGAAATGATTTTAATATCGCCCGAATTTTTGTACCGTTTTGAAGAGAGTAAGAACCTCGACGCGCCTTATCCGGTTACGGGCTTGGAACTGGCAACACGCCTGTCATATTTTTTGTGGTCCACCACACCGGATGCGGAGTTGCTGCAACTTGGTCGAGACGGGAGTCTGCTACAGACCGAGGTGCTGAAGTCGCAAGTCGCTAGAATGTTGAATTCTCCGAAACGGATTGCTCTTTCCGAGAATTTTGCTGGACAATGGCTTGGTTTCGATGACTTATTGTCCAATCGGGAGTATCTTTCAAGTGAACGATGGAACCGAGAAACTTACGACGAGGTATTGTTTTTTGTTGACGAGCTCATTAAATCGGACAGGAGTTTTTTGGAATTGATTCAAAGCGACTGGATCTACAAAAGGTCCTCCGCCCGCGGATATCAGAAAATTGATCCGGAGTCCGCGCAAAACTTGTATGCGAATATATTCGCGAGTCGGGAAAGCTCGACTCAGGACGAGCGTATCCGGTACGACCCGCCTGTGCTCGTGAAAACGCACGATGACAGGGAAGGTGGCATCATCACCAGCCCGGCGATTATGCGACTGACGGCCTCGAAGGATCGGACGAGTCCAATTCGCCGCGGCGTGTGGGTGTTGAGCACAATCATTGGGAAAGATCTAGAACCCCCGCCGGATGTACCTTCGATAGAAGAAGCACGTGAAGCGCTGCAGGTCAAAGAAAACCCGACGGTGGCGGAGGTAATTAAGCAACATATCTCCAAATCGGAATGTATTATTTGCCACCGATCGATAGATCCATTGGGACTGGGACTAGAGAACTTTGCGCCAACCGGTGAATGGAGAACACTCTATCCGGATCAGACGCCAGTACAATCGGCTGGCGTGATGCCCAACGGCAAGACATTCAAAACTCCGAGAGAGATGAAACTGTTGTTGCTAGAAATGTATCAAGATGACATCGCGAACAATTTCGTGCAACAGATGTTTGCTTATGCCGTGGGCCGGAAATCCGAGCCATTTGATCGGCTCGCGCTGCAGCGGATTCTAGGCGAGGTCAAACAGGACGGTTACAAAATAAACACAGTGATTGAACAGATCGTCTTATCCAAACAATTCCGATACCGTCAGGATCGGTAATGCTAGCTAAGAGCTTAACGAGGATTCTCCCAACAACTTGCTATCCAGTGAGAGCGTATAGAAAATCAAGAGTCAGAAGAATTGAGAATAAAACGTCTCTTATCGTGACGAAGAACATATCAAGGATTATGATAAAGGGAAATCATTCATGGAGACGATTACCACTTGACGAGGATTTGCCATGCTAACAGTTTTGAGCAATCGACGACGTGTCTGCAATGGATTCACTCGCCGGCAATTATTGCAGGTGGGCGGTGCGGGATTGTTTGGGCTCAACTTCCCCCAAGTATTGGCAGCAGAATCTGCCCAGCAATCGGTCAAGCCGCGGGCAAAGTCGGTCATCTTTGTCTATCTCTTTGGTGGTCCCAGCCAACTGGAGACCTTCGACTGCAAGCCAGATGCACCCAGCCATATCGTCGGGCCCTTTAAGACCACGGCAACGTCAAATCCCGAGTTGCGGTTTTGTGAACACCTTCCGATGCTGGCAAAAAGAACCAACGATTTTTGTCTGATCCGCACGCTCAATCATTCCCAAAATGATCATAATGCCTCGCATTACATTCAAACGGGGCATCCCATGCCAGCGGCAGAACGCGGTCCCTCCAATGTCAATGCCGCTCCCAACGACTGGCCATCTATCGGATCAGTCATTAACTATCTAGATCGCCAACAGGCACGAGCTGGTACGCGAACGATACCCAGTTACGTCTACTTACCCAATCGCCATGGTGAAATTCAGCTGGGCGGACAATACGATCGCCTCGGTCAATACGCCGGTTGGCTCGGTTCCGAATATAATGCCTTCTCGACGCGGATCCACAAGCTCAAGCCTGGCGACAACCCTTATTACCGTGATTGCGACGACGAGGAGTTGAAATTTGCTTTCGCCGGTCTTGAAATAAACAAGGGAATCACAGTCGATCGACTTCATCGTCGGCAATCATTGCTAGATCAGTTCGACCAGTCGCGACGAGTATTGTCCGGAGCTCGTGAGGTTGCGCAATTTGGCGATCTTCGCGACGAGGCCCTCGATATGGTACTGTCTGACCGGCTTCGTCAGGCACTGAGTCTGAAAAGTGAACCCGACAAATTACGAGATCGCTACGGGCGCAACCTGTTTGGACAATCGTTGATCGTCGGACGGCGTATGGTCGAGGCGGGAGCTCGATTTACTACCGTGATCTGGGATATGACCGACGGCGCTGACTCTGGTTGGGATTCCCATGAAGGCCTGACGTCCAGTATGCGAGACCATCTGTTACCGGGACTTGACCGAGGTTTTTCGGCACTGCTTGATGACCTGCGACAGCGCGGCCTACTCGACGAAACGCTGGTCGTTTGCTGTGGTGAAATGGGACGAACGCCGGCATTCTTGAACCGCGGTAACGAGGATGGCCGTGACCACTGGAGTTATTGTTTTCCAGCTATTCTCGCCGGTGGTGGCATTAAGGACGGGTTGGTCTATGGAAAATCAGATCGTCACGCAGCATATCCTTTGGAAAAACCTGTTTCTCCGGAAGATCTCACGGCAACGATTTTTCATGCTCTCGGCATCAACCCCCATGTACCCTTGCTCAATAAACGGGGACAACCGGTGGCCCTAGTCAACAACGGTCACGTAATCGACGTATTCCGATAAAAGAATATAATCGCGATTTTGAGTCCAACATTATTCTGTTTATGCCGGATGAAAAACCGAGGCGGTGCTCAACTAAGAATGCCCGTTACCACGTCGCCTGCAACATTGGTCAATCGACGTTGAATCCCGTTGTGATAAAAGGTTAATTGTTCATGTTCGATACCGAACATGTGAAGGATCGTAGCATGAAAATCGTTCCAAGTGACTGGGTTTTCGACCGCTTTCCAGCCAATCTCATCTGTCTGTCCGTAACTGGTACCCGCACGTAATCCACCTCCTGCCAGCCAGCAGGAAAATCCATAGCGGTTATGATCTCGACCTGGTCCGACCTGGTTCGCTGCGGACTGTGCAAAAGGTGTCCGGCCAAACTCGGTGGTAAAAATAACCAGTGTATCCTTGAGCATATCGCGTTGTTTCAAGTCCTGCAGCAAGGCAGCTACGGGCTTGTCAATACGCTCGGCTTCCTGGGAGTGATTATCCTTGACACTTTCATGCGCATCCCAACTGGCGCGAGGGTTACCCGCGATCGGCCCTCCCGAATAAACCTGCACGAAGCGCACGCCCCGTTCCAGCAGACGTCTTCCTAACAGGCACCGCCGTCCCATATCAGCGGTTTTCTTGTCGTCAATTCCGTAGAGTGTTCGGACCGCTTCGGGTTCGTCGGCGTAACGACTAACCTCGGGTATTGAAGTTTGCAGCTGTGCTGCCAATTCGTAACTGCGGATCCGGGCTAACAGTTTCTCGTCCTGCCCGATTTTATCGAGGTGATTACGATTTAGAAATTCGATAAACTTGCGAGTATCCTGGTCCGCTGCTGGGGAAATGGCTGTGGACGGGAACAGGTCGCGAACTGGCTGATCTCCCCCTGTAAAAACGACGCCTTGGTTTTGACCTGGCAGGTATCCGCTGGTCCAGTTCGAGGCACCTCCGTTGGGACCGCCTCGCTCATCGGGTAACACAACGAAAGCTGGCAGGGTTTCGGTTTCGCTTCCCAGTCCATAGGAAAGCCAGCTACCAAGCGCTGGAAATCCATTGGCCAAGAATCCACTGTTAGAGGCAAAAAGCGCAGGCGTATGGTTCGCTGATTCAGAAACCATGGAACGTATTAGGGTCAATTCATCCGCCATTTTGGCGATGTGAGGAAACATCTCTGAAATCCAAAGCCCGCTCTGTCCCCGTTGCTTGAATTCCCAGTCACTGCCACGCAGCAGTCCGACCTTGCCAAAGAAAATATCCGGTTTTTCATCGGAGCCTAGGGTCTTACCCTGCTTCTTTGTCAACTCGGGTTTATAGTCAAAGGAATCTACATGACTCATACCGCCCACGAGGCTGATCTGGATCGCTCGCTTGACGCGTGGTGAATGATTGGTGTTGGCGGCAGGCTCTGACTGGGCGAACACACCATCACGTTGTAGCAATTCCAGCAGGGCGATACTGCCCAGTCCATGGGTACTCCATTCGAACAATTGGCGGCGGTTCATATTTTTTGGCATCAGCGTCAATCCTATCGAACGACTAGAAATTCATTGGTGTTGAAAAGTGCACGAACCAGTGCCGGCAGACCGTGTTGGGTTACCAGTCGCTGTGCTGCCTGCTGTTCGGCGGTAGTCGGCATTCGACACAGGGTCAATTGGAAACTCCGCTGGACCTGTTTCTCTAGTTGCTGATCACCCACATCCCGCTTTATCCGGCTGGCACAATGATCTGCCATTCGCAGGACGAAGGCATTATTCAGTAGACTCAGTGCCTGCAGCGGTGTCGTTGTCACGGACCGACGCGGAGTTGCTGTAGACGGATCTGGACAATCGAATACATCCAATAAGGCCACCCGGCCACCGCGTGGTGAGAATCGATAAACCGTGCGTCGATTGAGAGCTGGGCTTTCCTGGTCAAACGGTTCGTAGTATGTGGTGCCATTGTTGGGAACAATTTTGACATCCTCAAATCCGGGGCCACCGCGCTGGGGATTCAACACGCCGGCAATCAGGAGCATCCCGTCTCGGACAGCCTCGCCATCAAGTCGTTGCGGTGACTTTCTCCACAGCAGTCGATTTTCTGCGTCGATAGCAGCAGCATCTGCATTGAGCGTAGCAGCCTGGCGATAGGTCGTTGACGACGCGATCAATCGATGCATCGCCTTTAATTGATAGTTCTGTTCCACCAGTTGTTGAGACAGCCAGTCGAGTAACGCGGGGTGACTGGGTCGACCTCCGTTAAATCCTAGGTCGCTCGGCGTATCAACTATGCCTATCCCGAAATGGTAATGCCAGAGTCGATTCATAATCACGCGTTTGAACAGTGGGTTGTCGTCATGGGTGACCCACTCCACTAGTTTCAGGCGTCGATCGCTATCAAGTGCGTCAGCCTCCAACTGCATTTGGAAGTCCAGACCTGGCATCGCCTTGACAATTCCAGGTGCTACTACCTTTCCTTGTTTCATGACGTCACCACGCTCCAGAAAATAAGTGATATCCGGCTTGCGTGCGATATTGGTATAGATCCGGTATTTTTCCTGGCCTTGCAATTCAGCGATCGTATCCCGTAATTTCTTCTGCTGAGTCAATAGTGCCTGATAGTTGGTCTTGTCCGCGGCATTCATTTGCTTGACCAACTCCAATTCCGATACGTAGTTTGTACCGTCTCCGGCTGAAGCAGCAATTGCAGCAGGCGAGAGCGCGAAATCGTAGAGTTGGGCCTTTTCGATGCGGGCCTTGAGATGCTTGCTACCACCGGCGGGCAAATGCCGGAGCCCGAAGGTCACGACGGCCGATTCATCATAGGATTGCAATCCAACACTTTTGTAAGCCTTGCCATAAGGTTGACCGTTTCGATAGCCGGTAATCACACCATCCTTCGTGTAAACAAGGGCAAAGTGAACAGCGTGATCTTTGGCTTCGTTTTCTGCGGTTCCCTGCAACGATTTGGTGCGTACGAATCCATTGCTACCGGCCATCCACCGCTGGGACTCGCGTTCTCCGTAAACGATCGCGTCGAATACCAAACCGTTGGGCGTCTGGATACTGATCGCTGCACCCCCACGCTGGTCTAAGTTGTCCAGTTGGACCCAGGCCTCGAGAGTTTTTTCCGTTAACTTTCGCTGCAACGGTGCCGTGATGACATAGTTGTTGGAAGCCACCACTAGGCCGCCGTTTTCCAGTCGCGGATTGCCTTGGTTCGACCCGTGCATAGTTCCCACACTGTCCTTCAGGTCGCCTTCGAATTCCCATCGAGCAATCGGCTGAGGAGGGTCGGAAGGGGGTGCAATGCCTACTTCTCGCTGCTTGATGATTTCTGCTCGCAGGCGTGAACGCAATGTGTCCAACTGTCGATTTACGTTTTCCAACGGGATGCCAATCTTGTCGATTTCTCCTTTAATCTCCGGTCTCGCTACCTCCCGCGTGCCGTGACTAAAGCCGGCCACAGCAGCGGCCAACTGATAATACTCCTGCTGGGCAATGGGATCGAACTTATGATTATGACAGCGGGCACAATTAACTGTCAGCCCTAGGAAAGTTTGACCAATGGCGCCGACTAGCTCCTCGATCTCATCCGCTCGTGACTGTCGTTTCATTTCTACGCTGCCACCGACGACCGTGTTGTGAATCGCCGCGACAAGGAAACCGCTAGCCGCAAGTCCCTGCGGTGACCCGTTACTGATCACATCCCCAGCTAACTGCATACCAACAAATTGGTCATATCTCATATCGTTATTGAACGCCTGTATCACCCAATCACGGAAATGCCAGAGGTCCTTGCGCGGCATATTTCGCTCAAAGCCATCGCTTTCTCCGTAACGAGCTATGTCCAGCCAGTGTCGACCCCAGCGTTCCCCGTAATGAGGTGAGGCCAGTACTGTTGTCAGTAATTGTTGGTAGGCGGCTTCTGAAGGATCCGCGACAAAGCGGTCAACTTCCTCCGGCGTGGGTGGTAAACCTAGAAAATCAAAATAAACGCGACGGATGAGCTGGCGAGGGTCCGCGTCCGGAGCAAAACCGAGACCCTGAGTTTCCAACCGGGACAACACGAATTGATCGATCGGATTACGAATGCGCGTTGTGTTTTCTACTTTCGGAATTTTTACCTCTGCAAGTGGCTGCAGTGCCCACCAGTCATAGCCCGCACGATCGTCGGTGGTAAATCGAAAGATATTGATGGGAGTCGTTCCCCACGAGGCACCCTGCTGGAACCACTTGTTGAGGATCTGTAATTCTTCGGGTGCCAGTGGTTTTTCAGGCGGCATTTCTTTCTCTGAAACACGCTGCCACAGTAGGCTGTCGGTGGGCTGATCCCCGTGAATGGATGGTCCACTCTCGCCACCCTTAAGAGCACCCTCACGCGTGGACAAGTCCAACTTACCCTTAAGATCAAATCCGTTGTGACACTGGATGCAGCGTCGTATCAGTAGAGGTGCGACCTGTTGGTCAAAAAAACGATCGGCCGCCTCATCAGCAATAGCGCCAACGGCTGCCACATTGATGGCAACTAGAACCAGACACCAGCGAACCGGCGAACCATAGCAATGCTTTAGATCCATGTTCAAACTTGCTTTCTTCCCACATGAGGGGTGTGATTGCGGTCCTGAATACTTGCGCACCATCAGGAACTCTATGTGTGAAGTGAAATAACCCGTTATTCAACCAAGCTGGATTGATTTAGTTGTCCCGCCTCGAATGCTATTATTCCACACATCGCCCAGCATAACATCAGCCAAACGTCGTAAAACGCGAAAAACCACCTTCGTCAGTGTAACTGACGTGCATTGACTTGGCTGGCTGCAGCTCTACGTCTGTGGCCGTTCTACGTTTACCCAATGCTCGGTGTTAGCTAAAATAAAAATATACCAAATCAAGATATTGGGACTTGCCATGTGTGAAACATTGACCAATTTAAGATCTGCAACCACGATTGTGGCCTACATAAGCGTGGGGCTCCAATCGAGATTATCCTTTGATGCTTGCCGGTGGAGAAAACCTAGGAATCCGCCACCTCCATTTTGTATCTTGATGAGGGTCTGTGTCCGCTGAAGCGGATACTGGTGCAGTACGCTGTCAAAGTGCAATTAAAACCGCGTAACACGCTATAATACAGCGTCCTTGAATGACCATGAATTCATCCTGTCGGAACAACCCATGCCCACCTTGATACATCGATTTCTTGATTCTCTCGCTGCTCCGGCAATTTGCTTCACGTTGATGCTTCTGAGCACAATACCTTTGTCCGCCGCAGACAAGGCAACGGTAACTGGTCAGAAACCAGTGCAAAACAAGTATCACCTCGAGGAAGGGCAAGTATTTGAAATCACGGTTCGGGTCGATCAACCGTCGCAAATGTTTCCCAACGCTCGCCTTCGTGTTTCCTGGGATTTATTAACTGCAGATGATCCTGACAATATCCCGCGGGGACCGGATGAAGCCGTGTCGGCATTGAGAAATGACGAGGCCTTGGGTATTTACACGACACCCACAGCCAATTGGAGTAAAGTGCTTCATGCTTTGGATTCCGACGTCTACCTCAACTATCGCGCACCGGTTTCGGGAACGTATTCACTGACGATTGCGGCCGAAGAAGGTTCCGTGAAGACCCATCAACAATCGCGTTGGCGGGAACCGGGCAATATCCGCACGCTGGACGCTCCGCCACTGACGGTCGCATGGCCCAAAACTGCTACGGTCGCCGTCAGTTACCGTTTACACCATTTTACGTATGATTATGCAATTACGGAACAAAACGGGATTGAATTTGAACCCAATGATACTCCCGAGCTTGCACAACCAATATTGTTACCATCTGCGGACGCTGATAGCTCTCTTTCGGTGTTAGGAAGCGCAGACGATATTGAATATTTTGATAACGGCGATTACGGTCGCAGTGGTGACGATTGGTTTCGAATCGATTTCCAAGGCAAGACGGAACGTTTGTTGACGGCGTGCCTGTCCATTCCGGATCAACAAGTGGCCGCTCGCATCCGTGTTTATCGGGTCCCGCTCGACCAGACCAAGCAGGGACGCCACCGACCCATGCCGGGCCACTTAATTCCCTTGGAAGAATATTCTAGGGGACTCAATGAAAATGAGCGAAGTCACCAACAGCAAGAACAGCATCGTATTGCCGTCAACCGAATCTTAGCTCCCGGGGAGACTTACTTTTTGCGAGTCGAGGCAAATTCGCCGGCTTATGATCTGGAATTGAGGTATATAAAACCAGCGCCGTATACGGACCCACGGCAATCCATTCGTCACGCGTTATACGACCATATCGGCCAGGTTGATGCGTGGCTCACGAATCGTCCTCGGGGTGCCAGTGTGGACCGTCGCATCCGCGACTCAGGCAATTTGCTGGGTACCAACTGTATGAGTTGCCATACTCAGTCAGGGGTCTGGGGACCAGCAGTGGCACTGGAAAATGGCTACAGTGTGAAGAATGTTCAGCTGTTCCACCATTTGATCAACACATGTTATCAGTCATTGCGTCCAACCAATGTTCTTAAAGACGCCGCCAACAACACGAGTCTGGCTCCTCTAGACCTGGGAGACGGACCGGCAGGCACACGAGTCGCTGGACATGCCATCGTCGCCTTAGAACGCTTCATGATTCCCCGCAAGCTTCAAAGTAAACAGCAACTGCGAACAGCGAACTTCATTCTGCAGTCGGCCGATCCCGGCGGTATCAATGCAGCTGGCCCCGGAGCAAACGTAGGGCAGGGGGTGGTTTACAACTACACGGGTGAAATTTTAGCCAACGCATGGCTGAAACAAAAAGAAGAGCGGTTCTTTCGCGCACTGGAAGAAAAAGCAGCAAAGATGCTCACGATTAACGTCAAATATGCAGACGACCTCGGCCATCGGATCGAATTTTTCAAGCGATATTTCCCTCAGGATTACGTTTCTCAGGCGACCAAGCTAGCTCAGCTTGGCACAAACGAGGAGACGCGGGACGGATTCATTGAAACGGCGAAACAGCTTCAGTTAAAAATAGATGCGCAGGTGGCAGTCGATTTAGAAAGGTTATTAGAAATTCAATTGGACGATGGCGGTTGGGGATTTAATCCGGGCACGCTAGTCGATGGAAGCTGGACGGTTCCCGACATCACGACTTCCGATCCCAGTCCTACCTCAACATCGTTATTGGCTTTTCATGCGTTGGGGATGCCGACAGAACACGAGGCGGTCAAAAATGCCATTGCCCATTTGGTGCGTAATCAAAGACCTACGGGGATGTGGAAACTTGCTTCTCAAACGGGGTTCGTTTCGACAAGTTATGCCTTAAACGCACTTTCACGATATTACCCCGAGATTCCCCAAGAGTTTAACATCACGGATTACGAGCTCGCCAAAAACACCGAATTATCTCAGATCATTTCCACGTTACGTCGCGGCTACATAGATGCCCGTCCTGAACTCTTGCCATTAGCCGTTCGGTTCACAGGCCATCGTTTGGCATCCGTCCGATATTACGCATTCATGCTGCTAGGGCGAATTCATCAATCCGAGGGTGTGGATTCGGTCGTAACCGGATTGGGTGACCGCAGCAAGCAGATTCGTGAGGCGGCACACTGGGCACTGCGACAAACACTTATCGACGATCACGGTTGGCCTCAGGTATTTAAAGCGGCCATGACGGGCGACGACTACCAACGAGAAGCAGCCATTCGCGCGTTGGTGATGAAGGTGGACAGCGAGCTTCCAGATTCTCAACTGGATCACGCCCAATTAACCAGTACACTAAATCACGCATTGAACCTAGACCCACATCCGGCTGTACGTGCCTGGGCAACGCGATCCGCATGGCAATGGTGGGTATGGAATCCTGCCACTCGACCCGCGCTAAACGACGCTTGGGTTAAACTTCTGACTCGGCCCGAGACGAACGCGTTGGCGGAAGTTGCCTTGCGTTACCAAAGTCATGCATTGTTCGTTGCCAACGGGCATGTTGCCAATGGCTCAAGACAACATCAATACAAGCACCTAGCAGAACTTTTCTCCACGCTCAGGGAAGTTCGTGACCAGTTGAGTAAAGATGAGCCCGTCACTCACCACAGGCTGACTCAAAGACTCGTGGCTATTGCCGCGACGTTTCATAAACAACGAGGTGGTGATGGTGGACCGGGGCAGCTTGGGTATACCACGCCGTTCGCCAATGAATTATTCGGTTCTGCTATTTTAGATCAACTAAAGTCAATTACTGAACAGGAACCTCTCGCAACGCGATACGGCACGGGTTTTCAGGCGACGCTCGAAGGTGCAGCCAACATCCCCAATGAACCCTTGCAGCAGTTACTAGTGGACTATTCGATCAATGGACCAGAACATATTCGCCCGCTTGCATCCGAGTCGATTAGCGACCCGCGTTTGGTTTCGTTAGTCGCCGTGCCTGAACAGCTTGAGCCAATGATCGCGCAACTTTGGCGCGGAGCGATGGAACCGCCCCGGAGACCA
Source organism: uncultured Planctomycetaceae bacterium (assembly GCA_963934735.1). GTDB lineage: Bacteria > Planctomycetota > Planctomycetia > Pirellulales > Pirellulaceae > UBA721. Next base: position 2,280 of record CAWVZW010000066.1, on the reverse strand, counting down.
CAACTGTCCGAGCCGATCCTGAAAATGTTTGCTAAAGTCGGTTGGATCATTCCTGAAAGCGAGGAACAAAAAAACGAGATTCTGCACTACCTGATTCCCGACTTGACAACCTATCAGAGTCCAACGGTGATTGAAGCGATCGAGGACACGGCCGCGAAAGCCACGGCACTGCAACAACAGTCGGCGAACTGGTACGTCGCGGATCGATTGGGCCAAGCGGTTGCGGAGAATCCAGATCTCCATTTTGAGAACCTAGTTACCGCATTCCCCGAGACAATCAATCATGATACGCATGCCAGATTCTGGCTGCAGAGTATTCCCTGGATCCTGCAATACAAAACGGCTGTGCCTAAGATTCAAGTCGACGCCAAGCAGTTACCACCGATTGACCCCTACGAAGAATTGCGAACACGAGCCCTTTCGATTTACATCGCTCAGCTCTCGGAAAAAGCCAATCCGCAAAACAGGAAGCTGGCTGTGGATTTAGCCAATAAGACATCGATGAAACGCAACCCAGAGATTCTCGTCGCGTTGGACTCACTCATTCAATTTGAAACAGCAAAAGATGTACTGGATAATGCCAAGAAGGTTTTGTCGCAAAGTCAGGGTGAATTTCAAAAATCTCTGGTTGCCGCCATTACAAAAGAACCGGATCATGGGTTTAGTAAATCGGATCAGGTAGAAATTCCAGATGACTTCTTCAATGACATCGTGTTTTTTCGTGATTACGTCATGCCGGAAATGACCAAGGTGCTCAGGGGAGATGAACGTTCCTGCATGATTTGTCACGGCGAACCAGGTCGCGTTCCCTCGATGGAATTATTTGCGCCGGATCAGGTAGGTTTTCTATCGGTAGAGCAACTGCTGGTTAATTATCGCATCCTGCAACACCGCGTGGATACAAACGACATCATGTCATCGAAGCTGTTGCGAAAACCGCTCAATGTCCAATCTGGCAAAGAGGATGGGCATCAGGGAGGTCGGCGTTATCAGCCAAATGATCCCGGCTATCTAATCCTCAAAGCATGGATCGAAAATCAGGTTGTCATACAGGACCAATACGGATTACCCGAGCGCGATAAAAAATAACGAATGTGGATTCTTTTGATCCGTGTAGCGAAGAGTTTTCGCTGGCAGATGTTTTTGAATACCTAAATCGCAAATGTTCTTTTAGAACCGAAGGAATTGCAAAGTTTAGTCATCAAATTTTACGCACTGCCATTCGTCTCGGTTTGCGGTAACATCAATAACATTGCCGTCTGGGTCAAGTACTTTGAAAGACCGTCCCGGGCCTGCAGGTAAATCGACTTCTGTTCGATCTTTGACGTCGCCTTTGGAGATGTCGGCACCCCATTGAATCGCACGATCCCAGATTTCCTGGAGATTGTCGACAATCACGCCAAAGTGAATGTACTCGTTGCCTTCCTCAAAGCCCGGTCGATCACCGTCGTACGGCAGCAAGGTAATATTAATACACCCGTCAGTGATGTCCATCGAGTCCCGCTGAGGCCGCCAGGCGAAAAATTCAAATCCGATTACGTTGGTATAAAAATCTCGCGACCGCTCTAGGTCAGAACAGCGCAATGCCAGATGAGCCATGCGGGTGTTTGCCATGAATGCTTGCTCCGTTCGAGTTACCTGTTGTACTACACAAAACGTAATCCGCTGTGGTTTATGTAATTCATTGTAATGACTTCATTGTCGGTTTCCAGCGCCTATATGGCATTGTTGAGTCGCTGTCGTTTTTAGTTCGTTATTTGGATTGATATGTGCAGTGGAGTCCAGTAACCTATCAGCTATTATAAGGAAGTTAAGCACCCGGCAGTTACGTATTGGAATTGTCTCATTAAATGGAAAGATTTCCGCCATGCCAGATGAAAACTTAGGATTGCCCGGCATTGTTCCTCCGCAATCGGATGTACCCGTGTTTAACTGCGTGGTTCATGTAACAATCGATGGAGAAGGACAGGTTTTCGCCAAGACTGCAAATCTGGCGGGTATTGAATGTCACGGCACCAGTCAACTCAATGTTCTGAGCAAAATTGTCCCATTGTTTAAGGAACGCGTCGGTGCACTACACCGCAGCGGAGAACCCATCCCTTGGATCGATGTTGAAACGCCCACCGACGATACCCAGGTACTTCTCGTACCCGTTCATCTTTGAACAATCACATACGCGGTTGCGATCATATTTTTAAAATCCGATATTGGATGCTGGTGATTATCGGCTCTAATCCGGTTTTTCAATGAGTTAAAGAGATTAATATCGAAACAACTCGT
>CAWVZW010000065.1:0-18302 GCA_963934735.1 uncultured Planctomycetaceae bacterium | reverse complement strand
GAAACCGAAGAAGCACCTGCCGAAACCGAAGAAGCACCTGCCGAAACCGAAGAAGCACCTGCCGAAACCGAAGAAGTGGATGAATAAATCACCCACCTCTGCGATCAGCACACGCGATTGACAGACAATTGCAACGAAACTAAGACGTCACCATGATGGAGGGCAAGTTGCCCGTGAGAATTTACGAGTTAGCTAAAGAACTGAATTACGACAGCAAAAAGCTGGTAGATGTTTGCAAGGAGGCAGGCATCACAGGAAAGGGCTCTGCGCTAGCTAGTTTAAGTGAGGATGAAATTCAGCAAATCAAAGATTTTCTGAAAACGGATTCCCAAGACGAAGTCCCCGCTGAATCTGTTGAAACGCCAACTAAGCCTACGCAATCTAGGCGGAACCCGATCAAAGTCGTTTCAACTCCCCGCCCACCATCTTCACCACTGAGTCGTCGTTCCAAGACGGGATCAGAAAGTGATGAACCAACTCAAGATGCTGTGACCGATGAAGTGATCGAAACGGAACCCACGCCCGAACAGTCACCTGTCGAGGCTCCGATCGAACGCTCGAGCCCATTAACCCCTCGCCGTCGTACAGGCATCAAAGTTATTGGTAAATCTCAAAGCCCATCAGCAGAAGATTCATCTAAACCAGTTCGCAAACCAGCGGATCGGTCTCGAGCAGCAGTCGTTAAACTCGCATCAATGCCCGACGCTCCTGCCGCTCCGACCGAAACCCCTGATGATGGCAAAACACTTAAACCTGAGATGAGTTTGTCGGATGCGCTGAAAAGCAAGATGGGCAAACGTGGGCCACTGAAACACCTTACAAAAAGCGACGCCGAAGGACCAACAGAATCTCCCGACAATGCTGGGCGTAAAGGCAACCGCCGCCAAAAAGAAACCACCACTAAAGAAGAAGGTGGTTTAGCAGGAATGGCCAGTGCTCGCGCAAATCGCAAGACTCAACGGACGCGCCAAGAATCCGCCACCGCAATTGATCGCTACCGGAATACTCACCGACGAAATCGCCGTCGCACAATAAAACGGACTGGTAAAAACACAGCGGCTCCCCGCAAATCGAAAGTTGCCTTGGAGTTACCTTGTACCATTCGTAGTTTTTCAGAAGCAGCTGGTGTGTCAGCCAGTGATGTCCAATCAACACTCATCGACATGGGGCACATGGTTACCATTAATGCCATGATCGACGAAGAAGTCGTACAGTTACTGGCGATAGACCTCAATGTGGACCTTGAGTTCAAAGAAGCAGAAACACTTGAAGATACATTGATCACACAATTGGATGCTGTTGAAGATACGGATGAAAGCCTAGTTACCCGTCCGCCGATCATCACCTTTTTGGGCCATGTCGACCACGGTAAAACCTCGCTGCTCGACCATTTGATTGGTATTGATGTCGTCTCAGGCGAAGCGGGTGGAATCACACAACACATTCGTGCATACCAAGTCGAAAATGACGGTGAAGTGATTTCATTTGTCGATACCCCAGGTCACGAAGCGTTTACCGAAATGCGAGCACGAGGAGCTAACGTAACGGATATTGCTGTCATCGTCGTTGCTGCAGACGACGGTATTATGCCTCAAACGGAAGAAGCAATCAGCCATGCCAAAGCAGCTGAAGTGCCGATTATCGTTGCTCTCAACAAGATAGACGTACCAGGAATAACCGAAGAGCGACTGAACACCGTCTTAGGTCAGTTACCCGCACACGAGTTGACCCCCAGTGAATGGGGCGGCGATGTCGAAGTTGTGCGAACAAGTGCTATTACCGGTGAAGGAATGGACAACCTACGTTCCACTATTCTCGGTATTGCGGAACTTCATGAATACACTGCTAATCCAAACCGCGCGGCAACGGGAGTTTGTTTAGAAGCACATCAAGAATCTGGTCGAGGTATCATCGCAAAAGTAATCGTCAAGAACGGTACGATGCGAGTCGGAGATGTTGTGGTTTGTGGCGTTAGTCATGGAAAAATCAAAGCAATGTATAACCCGCTTAATGATGAGTTGATTACCGAAGCGGGTCCCAGCATGCCAGTAAACATCACAGGCTTAGATCTGACCCCCGGAGCCGGTGATTCTTTTCACGTGCTGGAGAGCATCTCCGATGCACGCGAGATTGCTGACCGCCGAGAAGAAACTTCACGGGCTAGCAACCTTTCAGGAAACACTATCCGCGTTTCCTTCGAAGATTTTCAATCGCAACTTGAAGACGGACGCTTGGGAATCAATGAAGTCACTACAATCAATTTGATTGTCCGTACCGATGTACGCGGTTCCATTGAAGCCATCCGCAAAGAACTCGGAAAACTAGATCACGACGAAGTTCAAATTAAGATTTTGCAGGCATCCGTCGGCGGAATCACTGCAGCAGATGTCGTCCTCGCGGATGCCTCACAGGCAGTGATTGTCGGTTTTAATGTAGCACCTGAAAATGATGCCCGTATCCTAGCCGATGAAAAGAATGTTGAAATCAGACGCTATGACATCATCTACAAAATAACCGATGACCTCCGTTTGATGCTCGAAGGACAACTCAAACCCGAAGAGCGGGTTGTCGAAGTTGGGCACGCATTGGTACAACAAATCTTCTCAATCAGTCGATTAGGAACGATCGCTGGTTGCCGAGTCATACGCGGAAAAATTGAACGGGACAACCGCATCCGAGTCATACGTGATGGACGAGTCATAGGTGATTACGCTCTCGACTCTCTAAAACGCGAAAAAGATGACGCTAAATCTGTTCGTGACGGAATGGAATGTGGTATTAAGCTTGTTGGCTTTAACGACATTAAACAGGACGATGTCCTAGAAGCGTACAAAGTTGAAGAAGTTGCTCGTACATTGTAACCCTCCTCGCCTGCACCACATTTTTTCTTAGCACCCAGTAACCATCATGACCTCTCGACGCGTATTAAAAGCAGCTCAAGCCATTCGTGAAGTCGTCAGCTTGGCGATACTGACGGAACTGCGCGATCCTCGTGTTGAAAATGTTACGGTCACAACTGTTGAAGTAACTGGGGACATGAGACAAGCACGAATTCATGTGACGGTCATGGGTGAAGACACCAATGCCTCACAAGTCCTGCAAGGCTTGAGCAGTGCGGCTGGCTTTCTGCAACGTAAAATTGCTAATCGAATCGAGTCGCGATATACTCCTAAGTTACAGTTTGTACTGGATCAAGGACAAGAAAACGCTCGAGAAGTTGCTCGTATTCTAGAAGACCTAGCAGTGGCACCTAAAACGGTCACTCAACAAAACGACGACCCTGCTGAACCTGCTGATACAGCAACGTCAAGCGAAACGTAGAATAATTCATTTATTGGGAACTTGAGGTATTGGCCCAAAGTTGTATCCCACTATTCCTGTTAAAATAAAAACCACCTATTTCGGAAAATATTGAGTCTATGAGTGCTGCAAACAGAGCTGCGTTAATCAAGAAAATTCACCGAACCCTCAAGGCGGCTTACCCTAAATTCCAACTTCCCATTAAAGATAGACCTCTCGCGGAGCATATACTTTATGCCTGCTGTCTTGAAAACAGTACTTCGGATCAAGCTTCTGAAGCATTTGGGAAATTGCAGACGCTGTACATCGAATGGAATGAGATTCGTGTTTCGTCGACCAAGGAATTGGCCGAAGTCATGGATTGTTTGACGGACCCCGCCGATGCCGCTCACCGAATCCGACGGACACTGCATAATCTCTATGAATCGTTTTATGACTATGACATTGATTTTCTAACAAAGGAAAATCTAGGGAAGGCACAAAAGACGATCAAGTCATTTCAGGGCAAAGCCAAGAAAATGCTGGACTTCGTAGTTGACTACGTCACGCAAAATGGCCTCGGCGGTCATTGCATCCCGCTGAATCCGGAAGCCTACGAAATCCTCCTTATTTTGGATATCATCTCTAAGAATGAAAGACGTTTTAAGAAAGTGCCTGGGCTAGAGCGAGCGATTAATAAGAACAAAGGTGCTGAGTTTGGGGCCTTGATGCACGCATTCAGTGTCGATTTCGCTGAGAATCCGTACGATCCCAAGTTACAGGCATTGCTTCTGAAAATAAATCCGAACTGTAAAGACAATTTGCCAGTGGAGCCCGTTGAAGAACCCGAAACGGATAAGAGTTCTGAAGAAGGCGTCCCAGGAAAACCAAAAACCAAGGGCTCAACGCCTGCCAAAAAATCAAAGGAATCGGCCAAGAAGAAAGCACCGGCGAAGTCCACTACAAAGAAAGCCACTACAAAAACCAGCAAAACGAAGCGAACTGTAACCAAGGCGAAAAAGAAGACAGCGGCTAAAAAGAAAGTGAAAAAGAAGACTACGGCTAAGAGAGCAACCAGTAAAAAGAAATCCACGTAAACGAGCAGACTTACAGCGGGATTATGATTTTGCGGTATGTTGCCGGCGACTAGAATTGTTCGGTCTATATTCCAAAATTCCATTTTCGCAGCAATATACAATTCGTTAGAATGGAGCTGTCACAGCTGAATACTTTGATAGGGCTAATATCTTGAATCGGATTATTTTCGTTTTACTTTTGTTCTCTCACTTGGTGACCACTGCCGCTGCGGATCCAGCGCGGCAAGCGGACTTTCCGACGGAAATCGACTTCGACGTCAAGAATCTTAGCGTCAACGATCGGACGGAACGACAACAAGACAAGCTACATGCTGCAACACAATTTGCCCAAGGGCGGATGCAGTATCGCCGCCGTAATTTTGAACAATCTTTACAGCATTTCCAACGAGCTTGGCGTTATGATCGATCAGTGGTTTCTATCACCAATGAGTTGATCCCCTTGGCGATCAATCTAAAACGCGATGCCGTCGCTGTTCGGTACGCTGAACTAGCTCTAGAGAGCGGCAATCTTGATCCTCAAGCTCTCGGACGAATCGCCGTCCTGCTGGCTAAAAACCAACGATATGCCGGAGCAATTGAGGCGTACCAAACATTACTGGCATCCAAGCCAAAAACCCAAGTAGACGATTCCTTCGTTGCAATCCACGTTGAAATTGCACGTGTTTCACTTCTAAATGGTAATGCCGACTTGGCCGCCGAATCACACGATATCGTAAGGCACACCCTAGAGCATCGAGATCAGAATCAGGTATCCGAAGCCACCAGTAAACGCTTGCAGGGACAAGGTGGTGTGCTCTATCAGATGATGATTGAATCCTACCTACAAACGAAACAGTATAAGAAGGCTCATGCGGCGTTGGACAAACTGAACACGCTCTATCCAAAGGAAGCCACGAATCCACTTCGTTTGGCCAAAATATTAGCTGCCCAAGAGTTGTTTGATGAAGCGATCGCACAATTGAATCTATATTTCGAATCAAAATCAATTCGAGGTGCATCCGCGCCCTATAAACTACTCATTGAAATCAATCGCCAGAAAATCAAGGATACGACAGCAGCGAACAAAGCTAGTGTACTAACACTACAGGGAATATTGGTCGAACAGCACGACAATCATCACTTGGCTTTTACTCTTGCCGAACTACTTGCCAACAGCGCTGAAGATACACAGGACTATACAGCAGCATCTCATAAAATATATCGCCAATTCTTGCCAACCCAAGCTTCACCCCTAGGCTATCGAATTATCCTTAATAGCTTATTACAAGAGGTCACTGCTGAGGCTCCCGTTACAGATTCTCAAGCTATGGAAATTGCTTGGATATTGGGAAACTTTTACGCTCGTGAAAGAAGTTTTCGTTCGTTAACAGAAGATTTCATAGATCAATTCCAACAACATCCTGAGCTGCTTAAACAACTCGCAAAAGTCACCACGGCTTTCGCCCAACAGGACGAAATACCTGCGGCAACACCACTTGAACTCAAGTCATTTCCTGGGCATACAGCGGCAGCGATAGCCTTACTTTCCGCTTTGCTTGAAGACTGGGATCAAGCAGACACATTGTTTCAGGTCGCAATTAAAGCGGCGCCCAATCTGACTGGACAATTCTATGAAACGTGGGGACTTCAAGCATATTCCCAAAACCGTATTGAACGCGCCGCAAAACTTTTTAATCAAGCCATCAAATCAGATTTCGTAAAACAAAAAACCACGTTTCATTTCTTCCTCGCGGGTGCTGCTTATACCCTAAAAGATGAAGCTGCCGCGATTCATAACGCCAAACTTGCAGCGGAACTAGGCGCAACGAATCCTCGTTTATCAAGTCGACTCCCGTGGATACTTTACCGCACTGGTAAATATGAAGAGGCTGAACGGCTTTATGGTGATTTGGTTGACAAATTTGGCAAGCAGACAAGTAATCCGACCGTAGCGGAAGTAGTCCAAGAGTCGAAAATGATCCTTTCCAACATCTGTCATCATCTTGAAAAACATGAAGCAGCAGTCGAATGGTTAGAACAAGTATTAGACGACGACCCACAACACATTGGAACTTTCAACGATCTCGGCTACTTATGGGCGGACCAAAACGAACATCTAGCACGAGCCAAGAATATGCTTGAAGCGGCAGTCCAAGCTCAACCCGAAAACAAGTCTTATCGCGATAGTCTTGGTTGGGCCTATTACCGACTGGGAGATTTCCAGCGAGCAAAGATTGAACTAGAAAAAGCAGCTGCCGGCGATTCGCCGGATGGCGTAATCCTCGATCACCTCGGCGACACGTTTGAGCAACTTGGCAATGCCAAGAGAGCGCGTGAGCTATGGAAGCAAGCTATCGAACAGTTTGATCCCCAACGCGATGCGAAGCTTCGAAAAGCAGCACAAGATAAATTAAACAAGTCAACCACAATGGAATGATTTAGCACTATGGCAGGACACTCACATTGGGCAGGGATCAAACACAAGAAAGCTACGATTGATAACAAACGTGGTAAATTGTGGAGCAAGTTGTCTAAAGCAATTATCGTCGCTGCCAAATCAGGCGGGGGAGATGTCGACACCAATCATCGCCTGCGGCAAGCGATTCAAGACGCTAAAGATGTGTCGATGCCCAAGGACAATATCACTCGAGCATTAAAAAAAGGGACCGGGGAACTCGGAGGTGGTGACGTCGAAGAAATCGTATACGAAGGTTACGCCAACCATGGCGTTGCTGTCATGTGCGATATCATGACGGACAACCGAAACCGGACCGCGCCTGAAATCAGGAAGATGTTCGAGATTCACAATGGGAATCTAGGAGCGACTAATTGTGTCGGCTGGATATTCAATCGTAAAGGACTGTTTCTAGTACTCGCTGAAAACGTTGATGAAGAACAATTAATAGAAGTCGCCCTGCAAGCCGGTGCTGATGATATCAGTGAATCCGACGGGCGCATCGAAGTCACCTGTGAACCGGAAGATTACACATCACTGTCCGATGCATTACGAGATGCAGAGATTGACGTTGAATCAAAACAAGTAACTCGTATTCCAACCAATACGATCGAGCTCGACGCCCAGCAGGCGCGACAAGTCATGAAGCTACTCGAAGCCCTCGATGACCATGATGATGTTCAGAACGTCTCTGCCAATTTCAATATTTCAAACGAAGTTCTGGCAGAACTGCAAGCTGAATCCTAGACAGTTGCTAAGCCTATTCGTGTTCATACCGGGTGCGTCCTTAGTGCTTAATCTGGTCCCAATACAGCTCGAAGGCACCTTCGTCGTGAAAGTCAGGGCTGTTGTCTAGATCGTGACACGTTGTACACTGATGCTCCTTGGCCGTAGCGATTGACAGTTGCATTGACTGTCGAGCATTCAATAATTTACCGGCATCCGCCACATCATCAAGTAGGTCTAGCCGCTCGAGCCGAACGTGTTCACTGCCAGGGCCATGACAATTTTCACAACCACTACCAGCTAAGTGCTGAGTCGCTGCCATGCTCTTAAAACCTGAAGAAAATGGGGTGTACCCCTGAGGTTGCCAACCCGTAGTGTGACAACTGAGACATTCCGGGTCGTATTGCCTAGTGATTTCTGAACGCTCAGGAGGTGTGATCAATGAGTGTGTTGCCTGAGCATGTGCCGAATCGTGCCATATATCAAACGCTTCCTGATGGCATTCCGCACACATTTTGCTGCCGATAAAGGTATGCCCAGATTGATGAGGCTGTGATTTTATCCCCAACCCCGATAATCCCGCGCGTTGCAACTCCTCTTGGTATTGCTTGAAATAAGACATCACCTGTGGAGAGTCCTTGTAACTTGCATCGAGCGAAACTCTTTGATAGCGGAAACTAAGGGTCCCCTTTTCGTCTGCGAACAAGCCAACGACCGTGGCGTACATTCCCTTCACGCCGACTTCGACAAAACGTGTCGTCCCGCCCTTTATTGTTTCCATCTCATGAGGTGGTTCACCTCCACTACCGGCGGATACGACAAAATCAAATTGTGGGAATTTTTTTGCTAAAATGCGAGAGTCGGAGAGCGAATCGTGAATCAGCAAAACGTTAATATCGCAATCAGCTCGTTTCACTTCCTGTAATGTCTGCTGTAACCCCTGCTCAACGGATTCCAACACTAAGTCTTCACTAAAATTCTGTGCTGTCCATTGATCAGCTAACAACGAGGTAACGCCAATCGTCTTGCCACCTAGTTCAATAATATTCAAACGCGGCAAGACACTGCGATCTAATACCGCAGCATTCGCACTGACGAATATCGATTTGCCTTGTTGATCAACCGCTGAAACAGCGAACAGTTCACCGGCGGGTAGCTTCAGATCATTGGGCCCGAACGCCACAGCTTGGTATCCCATCAATTCCAACAACTGAGCTGTCAAGTTAAACTTCAGTTCGGGCTGGCGACCGAATCTGCGCACTTGATTGCCAATATCGATTCCGGCGACGGGCCACCCACGATCCGTGAGCCCCGTCAGAAAAGTGTGCCGTCGAGCGAGGCCACCTTTTTGATGATCCAAACCGGTACACCCACAGGGCTCAACATACCCATTTTGCCGTCCCGTAAACACCATTACGCCCAGTGGGTCTGACCAACCCTCAAATAGTGCTAATGGCCCCAACTCGCCGACTTTGGGAAGTTGAGGTTCATCTGTTTGCGGCGATTGGCCCGCTGGTTGCAGCGATTCTCCTGAAATACTGGAATTGCCACCCGCAGGATCACCGTGGAAAACATTGAAGACATTTTCCCATATCAAATAACCCGCAACAACAATCACAACACCTATTAGGACTTTGATGTTTTTATTCATTACTAGCGCCTGCCCATTGGGCATCTCTGACCTTCATTAAAAGCACTCGAAGTAATCCAACGTAGCCCTTATTGCGTAATTGAGAAAACAACGGAAATTGAAATTTCAGGTATATTGGGATACGTCGTTTTCAACACTATTTTTAAAGCGCTTCCTTGGTTACCTCCAACGAAATCACCCGCAGCTTGTCCCGGTTTGACGGTCAACAACAACTTGTGGTGAACGGTTTTCCCATTGCCAACAACCGTGGCAGGCCCCAATTTAACCTCTACAACGCCTGCTGGTAAAACAGAGTCTACGCTAAAGGAAACCTCGTTACGTAAAACACCTTTCACCACCAAAATTACGTTATGCTCTAAGCCTGTTTCACTAGCAATTGCACCTAAATTCAAGACCCCGGAATATTCGGGGTTATCACCATCGGATGCTCGAAAGCCTCTGCCAAAAATAGTGATATCTTGAACGACTTCGCCATTTAAAAAGACATCCACACGAGGGGCATCTGGCAGGTTTGTTTTCATTCGAATGGCTTGGCTAAACAGACCAGCTTGCATACCTGGTTTCAGTTTGACATGCATTACTTGCCCACTCGTTGCTCCCGGTTCTTTGGCTACTTGTTCCGCCGACATCGGTTCAAAGTGAATTTCAACTAAATCTAGGGGAGTTTCACCTAACAATTCAAAATCGATAACTTCCAGACGCTCCACTGTATCCTTATAACAATAAAGTCCGGTCATCGCAGTATACTCTTCACCGGACGAAATATTGTTCAAGGTCAAAACTTCAGGTTTTGGTAGGACTGATTGAATAATCTTCCCGCGCACAACTAAACGCACGGAGCGATTGGCCGGGTCGTTTGTGTATATTTCAGCCGATTGATTGAACTCGGTTGTCGGTCCCACTTCCTTGGCAGTCCAGTCCAACTTAATTTCCACCGACTCGCCCGGAGCAACCACTCCTTGTGCTAATGAACTAAATGTACATTTACAAGTTGTCTCTCCTTTTTTCAGTGACAACGGTTGCGTCCCGTCATTACGGATGACAAACGTATGACTGCGAGTTCCACGCCGTTCCATACTGCCAAAGTCGTATTGGTTTCCGCCAACAACTGTGGCAATCGGACGATCTTCGTTATCTTCATCCACGATCAGTTCAACGCCCATCATCTCAGCAACACTGTCCATCGAGACGGGTCGAAACTGTTCTTGGATTCCGGTATGCGTCCACCGCGCGTGAACCAACCCGACGCAAATGCCCAAGACGATTGTCACCGCTGTAGCTACTAATAATTTCATTTTATGTTGACTTTAAAGGCTAAGAAGGAGTGAAACGTGTCGAAAATTCGGCCACCGTTATCAGCGGAAAATCGTGCCCAAGACGTTCTATATATTCAAGACGTACTTGCTATGGAAGTTTAGCATATACGACCGACAAACGCTGACGGTATCTGTTTTCTTTGTTGATTTACTGAAAAACCCCGCGATCACCGAATCCGGTTATCGCAGGGTCATCAGTTCTTTATTTCTGCGGAGCTATTCCGTCTTATCACTATTCATTACGCACTTCCTGTACAAGCTGTTCGAGAGATTTTGCATTATTAAAGGATATATTATTCGGCAAACTCCACCCTTGATAATCCAGTTCAATCAAGCGACGATTATCTAATTTAAACTCCAAATGTGGATTTTGTTCGTCCAATTCTAGCGCATGCTTTGCAGTTGCTACGGCCGTAGCCGACCCTAAAATCGACTCACAAACAGCGAGTCGTCCCCAACTATATGCGCTACTTGGAAAGAGTTTAACTTCGGTATTTGTTAGTTCAACAGCCCGTTGCAGCCAAATTTTTTCATCGGTTGCCTGATAGATTACAAAGCACTGTTGGGCAAGCGTACTGTGCAACGGATGACTATTGGCGTGCCTCAATTTCACCTTATCCATTGCTTTCAGATAATCTGTTTTGCCAGTAGACGTAAGATTCTGAGACAGTCGATGAAATAAGATATTGGATTTCAGAACATAGGCTCGAGCAGACGCGGGATCGGCAGCAATTGCTGCGTCAACCGACTTCATGGCTCGCCCGCTTTGTCCCTGAACGATGTAATATCGAGCATCCAGCAAATGCGCAGTCGATTGCGTAACTGGATGATGCCCCGTAAAGTGAAACGTACCCAGTACGAGTAGTGCCCCAACCAATACCGTGCCCATCTGGTTTCGACTTAATTTCTTATGCCCCACTGTCGGTGCGCCCCAGGAAGCTGACGACGTCCCCTCACAATTCAAGAGCATAGCCAATAACATCCAGCCCGTTATCGACACCCCAGGGACACTTATCCCACTCTGCATACTTAAGTTAAACAACCAGACCACAAATGCGCCGCCAATTTGCACCCTTGTTAACTCACCATTTTTGACCCAATCTTGCAACAAATAAATGACGATCGCAAAAATCGGCAAACCAACATAAAACACTCGGTCAGGAATCAATCCAGATCCTAACGCATCCATAAACATAGCCAACACGATTCCCACGGCACCACCAACAAATATCTTCGTACTGGAAACTTCCCTCTGAGCTGGGAATTTGACCGCCACAGGTTTGAATATGCGTTTGATCGCAATGCCAAACACGCCGAGCATCAATAGGGCAACGACGGTTCCAAACGACGTCCAAATTTCGAGAACCGCATTATGGGGATCCGCGATTGCCTCGGAGGCTGCGGGTAACTTATAGGTCATATAGGCATCACGAAAATTCCCTGCACCAACACCCCACAGCCAATGATCGATAACCATCGCCATGGAACTGCGCCAATATTCCAATCGATATAACAAGCTATTTGATGCTTCAGAGAGAATTTTCATATCGAGCCGGTTCGTAAACCATGCGCACCCCACAGCAACCGTTAATAGCACACCGCTCAGACCAAGTCCACGAGCGATACGTTGTCGACTAACTTGAAATTGCACGACCGTCAAGTAAACTGTGCCAAGCAAAACGGCACACCACGCAGAACGGCTTTTGGTGAGCAACAAACAGACGAAAATAAGAAGGACAAGCGTCAATGATTTCGCGAGGGTCGACCGTGAAAGGTAGGTGCGCTGTGTCGTAATAATCATCCCTAAGATGATAAGTAACCACGGCGCCAAAAAACCCGCTAATGAATTGGTGAGGGAAAAAGTAACAAATGGTTCCGGGCTCTGTAGGCGACTTTCAAAATGATATCGGGCTGGAGAACCGATCGCGGCATCGCCGATATCAGCCTGTTGTAGCATTCCCATACGGTCCACTTCATTACTATTGAAATACTCCATCCGTTGGTTGGGGATTTGTACCAGCGAATCGTATATTCCTATACAAGCAATCGCCGTAGCCGCCGCGAGCATGACGACAACAATTGCTCGCATCTCACGACCAGGCCGCAAGTACTGCAAACACAATGTAAACACTGCAGCAAATCCAACCCATTGCCACAAACCGTTGAGCGAAACACGCTCGTCTCCCGTTCCGAGTGTCGCCAAAAAACTCACAAACATCACAGCCACGCTTGCTAACAATAAAAGCAAGGTGCGGTCGACACGCAGTATGCCGTTACGACACCGAACATGGCAAACTGCCCATGACAGCAGCAGTCCGAACCAGGCCCATAACGGCCAAGTCATCAATCCTTCACCCACCGATGTGCTGTCGCCAGTCATGAATGCTGATGACGTGAGTAGCGACACGCACCCGATTAACAACCACTGTTGCCAAGCGTGCCAACGCTGTTTCGCGTAATCCAACTGTTTACCGGATGATGCCATGCTAATGCAGATTCTCCAGTCAATCACCAAGGTCGGTGTTTGGCCGACTGCGGGCTGTATTTTCCAATATCGCGATTAACGATAAAACACAAAAGGTCATCAGGACTATAAGAATCGCACCAAATAAATCAACTTGTGGCAACAGAATCGCCGCCAACCCAGTTGTCGCCGTTGTCAAATACATCGTCAATACTGCTCGACTACGCGTTAACCCCAATTCCACAAGGCGATGAGAAAAATGGCTTTTGTCCGGTTCAAACAAGCTTCGACCTTCGATAATCCGAATCACCATAACGGTTACCAAATCGTAAATAGGAACGGCCATGATAATCACTGGAGCCATGATTGCATGTACGCCGGAGCCTTCGGAATCGGTGTAGGTTGCCAACAGCGTAGTAATCGCGATACAAAAGCCGACAAAGTACGACCCAGCGTCCCCCATAAATATCCGCGCAGGTGGTCGGTTATGCCACAGGAATCCAAGTAGTGCTCCCACAAACACCATCAAGAACCCCGCGACAAACAGTTGAGGTCCTTCGGGAGTCGCACCCGGCATGATGACATACAACACCAACATTAATGATGAAATAACAGCCACTCCTGCGGAAGCGGCATCCATATTATCAAGCATGTTGAATGAATTTATTAACATCACAATCCAAAATACGCTGCCAAGAATTGTGATGACCTTGAACGGGATAAATGCGGTTAAATACCATTGCTGAGACATTACACACGCTAAGGCAACGAGGCACTGCACAGTCAACCTTAGCTTCCAACTTAAGCCACGAATATCGTCGATCAAACCAAGCACCATCAGGACCGTGCCGGATAAAAGGAGCACCCACAGAGATCCTAATTGCTCGCGGAAGCCAGCGAGATAAGGTGTTATGCTGGCGGGAATCCAAGCGGCGAATAAATCGTCAGCTAGTAAAATAACTGTGGCCGCGGTAAAGGTAACCATGACCGCCAGCCATATGCCTAAGCCGCCACCCATGGGCGTTGGCTCCGTGTGAACCTTGCGATTGTTCGGTTTATCGACGAGACCCCAACGGTCCGCTCTGCGACGGATCCAGTACATCGATAGCCAAGCGAGTAAACCGCTGGGAATCGCAACGACAAATAATATCCAATACGGTATTTGTTGGTCCATGGAAATCTTCTCATTGCATAAGCGCTTGTTGTCTGCAAAATCACAGACCAGATTCTCATTTGCACGCGCTCAGCAACACGATGGTTTGAATTGTACGTTTTAGTGAACCTAACTATCGTACGTTCTCTTCGCGAAATCGTTCACGTAGACATTGCCGACACTCATAAAAAAAATCATGGTAGCCAGCGGTGCAATAGTCCGGGTAAGTCCAACGACTGTCTTGCCATCCATCGCGGTGGTAGGTCAAAGTGACTTCGGCAAAAATTCCTTGGGACAAATAAATGCGATGATCGCGATCCTTAGTAGTCGCGAGGACTAATTTTGCTTCGGTCAAATAACCTGGGTCAATGTTGACGGGCCGCAGGACATCGTTCCTATCATTTTCATCGGCATATTCGGCTTCCCAGCCATTCGTTAGCTGCTTGATTTCAGCTAATTCCTCAGGTTCTATTAGGTTTTCTAGCGCCCAAAACTGCTTTTTCAACTCGGATCCCATTTCTGCTTCGTAATATGTAGTTTGGTCAAAATCATATAACGGTGATTCCAGAACAATCGTCCCCCACTCAGCTTCGACACGAGCGCGAATTGCTGCTAATGCTGCGAGGTCGTTGCTAAATGCTCCCACAATCAACAGCACGCTACGATGTGGTTTACTCTCACCCATTTGATTTACACCTCTGTTTGACCCGTCAATGCAAGCCATGACGCGGGGTTGCAAGCCACCGGGTAATGTCAAATCTATCTTGTCTTATTGATGGACACGCAGACCGACGTTTTTGTTATCCAGATTGATGATCAATATGATTTTCCGAACACGGCACGGCAACGACTCGCTTCACCTGTAAAAATACAAGTTCCCGGTTCAGATTTGTCATCTAAGGGAATACAGCGGATGCTGACCTTATGCTTGGCAATCATCTTTAGAACCTCCGGATTGTCTTGAGCAAAATGACATAAGGCAAACCCACCCTGCCCCTGGTCAGTACTCGTGAAATACTCTTCGAACTCTTCGTACGAGTCAATCGTCTTTGTGTTCGACTGACGCAGAGCCAACGCTCGCTGAAAAAGCCCATCGTGAATGTCGTTTAGCATATCCCCAGCATTTGCCACAAATTCCGCGCGGTCGATGCCTTCGCTCTTTCCCGTATCACGACGACCAACGAACACTTGTCCATTTTCCATATCACGCGGCCCCACTTCGACTCGAAGCGGGACGCCTCGCTTTACGTGATACCATTTTTTTTCACCGCCACGTAAATCTCGCTGATCTATAAACACGCGGATATTGCTGTCAGCATATTGTTGGTTTTTCAGATCTGCTTCAAGCTCCTCACAATATTGCATCACGGCGTCACGCGTCTCGTCACCTTTAATAATCGGCAAGATGACGATCTGTTGTGGAGCAAGTTTTGGAGGTAACACTAAGCCATCGTCATCGCTGTGCGTCATGATCAGGGCGCCGACGAGTCGAGTCGATGCTCCCCATGATGTTGTCCAAGCATGTTGTTGCACCCCTTGCTTGTCTTGGTACATGATTTTCTGAGCCTTTGCAAAATTCTGACCTAGAAAATGTGAAGTCCCTGACTGCAGCGCTTTTTTATCTTGCATCATTGCTTCGATCGTCAGAGTCGATACAGCACCGGGAAATCGCTCGTCGGCTGTCTTCTCGCCTTTGATCACCGGCATCGCCATAATGTTCTCAGCAAACTCGGCGTACACATCCAGCATCAACCGAGTTTCTTCCAATGCTTCTTCTTCGGTGGCATGACACGTGTGACCCTCTTGCCATAGAAATTCCGTGGTTCGCAGAAACATCCGCGTCCGCATTTCCCAGCGGACTACGTTTGCCCATTGGTTGATTTTGATGGGTAAGTCACGATAAGACTGCACCCATTTCGCATACATACTGCCGATAATTGTTTCGCTCGTTGGTCGTACAATCAATGGTTCTTCTAGCGGACCAGCGGGGATTAATTTACCGTCAGGACCTGGCTCCAAACGGTGATGTGTGACCACGGCACACTCTTTGGCAAAGCCCTCAACATGCTCAGCCTCTTCTTCTAGAAAACTCAATGGTATAAACAGCGGAAAGTAAGCGTTGACGTGACCCGTTTCTTTGAATCGTTTATCCAAGGCTTGCTGCATGTTCTCCCATATCGCCCAACCCCACGGTTTAATGACCATGCAACCTCGTACCGGAGAGATCTCCGCTAAATCCGCTTCTCGAATTACCTGCTGATACCACTTTGGGTAATCTTCTGCGCGAGTTGGAGTGATTGCTGTTTTTGGCTGCTTCGCCATTTTTCTTTTCCGTTCTTTTCCGTTTGTGAGTAAGTTAACAAAATTGGGGTCGTAGCGTGACATTCTAAGTTAGGATTGGTCGTTGCGACAACCAGAGAATTCAAGTAGGTCCCTTGTCGAGCCTAAGTTTTACTCTTAAATTGCCTATTCAACTTCTCTTACAACTCATTCACCGACTTTTTGACACTGCGACAATTATATGACGCGACGATTTATTAACCAACTTGGTGAAAATGAAAACATCGACCAAGTCTTTATTGCTAATGGTAAACAACTACGGCCAAACCGACAGGGCAATTTATACCTACAAGTCTCGTTGTCAGACCGCTCCGGCATCGTTAATGCAATGCAATGGAATGCCAATCAAACGGTATACGACAGTTTTGAGAATGGTGATTATGTGATCATCCACGGAACCACTCAGTTCTTCAATGGTAACCTACAAATCATCGTGCAAAAACTTACCACCGCTGATCCTGCTCAAGTTGATGAGGCTGAATTTCATGTATTGTCTAATGAAGGCATCGGGCAACTGCTGGTGCAATTGCGGCAGTTCGTAGATTCAATTAGTCATGCCCAACTTAAATCACTCGCCTGTTTTTACCTCGACAATGACGAACTAACGTCGAAGCTTAGCCAAGCCCCCGCTGGTGTTAAAAATCACCATGCTTACCAAGGAGGGTTACTGCACCACGTCGTGTCTTTGATGGAATTAGTCGATGTGGTTGCGCCAAAATATCCTGATGTTGATCGCGACCTAGTCTTGATCGGAGTACTGCTGCACGACTTGTCAAAAATCGATGAGCTGTCCTATGAAAAAGGGTTTGAATATACGGACGAAGGCCAACTCGTGGGACATCTAGTGATGGGTGTTGAATTGCTAGGACAAATGATCCGTGATTGGGAAGCTGCTAACAGCGATGTGTTCCCTAAAGATTTAGCCATTCAACTCAAGCATTTGATTGTTAGCCATCATGGCGAGTATGAATATGGAAGCCCAAAGCTGCCAATGACGCTCGAGGCGGTCATGCTGCATTTTTTGGACAACATGGACGCCAAACTATTTCAGTTTAGCCAAGCGATGTCCTCAGAAGCCAACCCCGACAGCCAATGGACGCCATACATTGCCTCCATCGGCCGCAGGCTCTATAAAAACTCTCGCAGCTAGCTCAATTCTCTACCGTCAGAATCGTTCAAGCCCCCAGTGAGGATCAGGACTAGGTCGACAATCGCCCAGATTCCACATCCTCCAACGGTTAATATCTGAATAATACCGCGCTACCGTCCGCGACTATTTGCTAACGCGACTCCAGCGTCAGTAAATTGTTTCATCAAGATAATGAATATCACAATGTTCACTATTCCTGTTATAAAATTTACATAGGGAATTATGCTCACAATCAAAAGAATACAACAAGTCAAACTAAGACCTTCGCTAACTTGTTTGCCAGGTGCAACCGATCTTAATTCATTGTTCAAACCCTTGGCGAGCCCATGGATTGCTACAAACGCCCAATACAGATTAAAAAATGGTATGAACAAAAATCCAATCGCCTTCCCAGGCGTCGTCTCTGCTCTTTCTCGTGGAATTAGCGACCATAGCTTATAGATCAGCATACACTGGTAAACCGTCGATACAATAACGCCGATGATACCTACAATAATGCATGATGTGAGGAAACCCCAGAGCAAGTGAATCCAATACCATTTGAACAGTGCTGCTAGTTGTGCCCCATCAGCAGTACCGCCTCCCTGTGATGCATATCCTGGCGATGCATACGGCGACCCAGGCATAGGTTGTCCTTGCATAGGTTGTCCTTGCATAGGTTGTCCTTGCATAGGTTGTCCTTGCATAGGTTG
>CAWVZW010000064.1:0-19562 GCA_963934735.1 uncultured Planctomycetaceae bacterium | reverse complement strand
GGTAAGTGACTTTCTCGCTGCAACAGATTCTGGTGGAGCAGATTTTTCAGATGATAAGCGGACGGGACATATTATTGGTATTTCGGTCACAGGATTTACCACAGTTCTAATGGGCTTTTTAGCAATGGTATTCAGCCGGTATTTTATTGAGGTGGATCGGGGAACGGCCCGTTTCGGTTACTTATGGTGGAATGTCAGCACGACCGTTGAACAAATTGAAAGTGCGATCGTTGACGAAGCGAAGTTTAGCGAGTTTTTGGGGATGGGGTGGAGAATTGGTATCAAGACTAAACGAATTGGATACGTTGTAAGTTTTGGTAAAGCTGTTGAAATAAAGATTCGTAATGGCAAAACATATTTGATTTCCTGTCGAGACCCTGAGGCCTGTGTAAAAGCGATAGAATCTTAACTCAAAAAAGCGGTCTGTTCTTTGGAAAAAACATCGGTGAACAATATGAAACTTGCATCCGTTTTGACTCCGCTGTCAGATGAAAATCTAACATTAGCCGCTCAGACTGGCGTGGAAACGATTACGATACGCTATCAAGGCCCGCAGAAATCTGATTGGGAGCCGACACTACAGCGGATACGGTCTTTTGGATTACAGCCAGCGGCTGTGGAAGACGCCATTGCCATGGAAAATATTATCTGTGGTCGTGAGGGCCGTGAAACAGAAATCGCTGGCATTATTTCGTTGCTGCAAATCATGGCTGATCTCGAAATCCCGGTACTATGTTACAACTTTATGGCAGGCACCGATTGGGTGCGTACTCGCGTAGATGTTCCTGAACGTGGCGGCGCCGTTGTAACACAATTCAATCTTGCTGAAATTGATCAAGCGAAATCACTCGATGATGCCTCACGATCGCTTGAAAATGAAATTCTAACAGCAGACGCTTTATGGGAAAATCTCACTTACTTTCTGGAACAGATCATTCCACATGCCGAACGTTTAGGAATTGATTTAGCGATGCACCCCGATGATCCACCATTGGAGTCGTTTCTTGGTCGCAGTCGCATCATGAATAGTGTCGCGGGCTTTCAACGTTTGTTGGGCTTGGTCGATAGTCCCCGCAACGGAATTTGCTTTTGCCAAGGATCGTTTGTGGAAATGGGAGCAGCGATTCCTGAGACAATTTACCTTCTCGGCGATCACATTCGCTACGTACACTTTCGTGATGTTCGCGGTACGCATGATAATTTCACGGAGACGTTTCACGATAATGGACCGACGGATATGGCCGCTGCAATGCGAGCGTATAAAGAGATTGGATTTAGTGGTTCGATTCGCCCAGATCATGTTCCCCAGCTCTGTGGTGAAGACGATGGTGAACCAGGGTACACACAACTCGGACGATTACATGCCTACGGGTATATGCGTGGATTGATGGATGCAGTATAGACTGGACATTGGATAACAATGGTACAGTTAGATTTGTAATTTTTAAGCTTGGATATTCAAAATGAGTCAACCGGAAACGATCACCTTGGACATGATGCGGCAATCGCTTTACTCAGCGGTGGTTTGTGATGCTCTCGATGGATTGGGTTTTACAAATCAATCTCCCAGAACGCAACTTTTGTCGTTGACTGTAGACGAAGTACTTGTTGGCCGGTGCCGTACTACAAGCTGGGAAGACATTGATTTTGAAGATCCTGCTCCCTATGAATTAGAATTACAGGCTGTCGACAGTTGTGAAGCAGATGATGTGTTGATATGCGCCGCAAACGGCAGTATGCGTTCGGGTATCTGGGGTGAACTACTTTCTACAGCAGCTAAAAATCGAGGCTGTGTCGGTGCGATTGTTGATGGAGCTGTTCGAGATATCACCAAGATGAAATCAATGGGCTTCACGGTGTTTGCCACGGCTCGCTGCATTTATGATAGCCTCAATCGGCAACGTGTTGTCGCCGTGGATGAACCCGTGAAAATCGACGACGTGATTTTTCGGTCGGGCGATTTAGTCTTGGCGGATCAAGATGGTATTGTTGTCGTTCCCCAAGAAATTGAAGAACAGGCAATGCATAACGCTTGGCAAAAAGTCCACGACGAAAACATCACTCGCAATGCAATTATCGATGGTATGTTGGCTACCGATGCCTACCGTAAGTACGGAGTTTTATAGGGTACAACAGGATGACAAAAAAACGAATTGGCCTTATTGGCTTTCTACACGAATCGAATACGTTCATCTCTGAACTGACAACCTATGAGCATTTTAATAGTGATTACTTGCTCGAAGGGGATGCTTTTATTGAAAGGATGTCAGGTACGCATCACGAAACCGCAGGCTTCATTTCACGGTTAGAAGCAGCTGCGGAAGAATTTGAAATCGTGCCATTGCTGTTTGCGCGAGCAATGCCCTACGGCACGATTTGTGCATCAGCCTATGAGAAGATTACCAGCCGAATTATTGAATTATTGAAGGCTGCATTGCCGCTTGATGGGCTGTTACTAGCACCACACGGCGCAACCGTCTCGCAAGATTATCGCGACGCCGATGGACACTGGATGAGTTTGGTGCGAGATGTTGTTGGCAGTGACATTCCGATCGTCGCCACGCTGGACCCGCATGGCAACTTATCGAAAAAGATGGCAACGGCTTGTAATGCCTTGGTCGCTTACCGTAGTAATCCACATTTAGATCAGTTCCAAGTGGGTGTGGAAGCGGCGAACCTGCTGATTGACACATTGCACGGCGATATCCAACCCACGATGGCGGTTGCTACTCCGGCAATAGCAATTAATATCCAAAAACAAGAATCAACCGCGCCACCATGCTTGCCACTTTACCAGCAGGCAGATTCGCAACTCGCCGTGGAGGGAGTCTTATCAAATAGTATCATGCTCGGATTTCCTTATGCAGATGTAGCTGAAATGGGGTCCGCGTTTATTGTTGTGACCAACAACGACTTGGATTTAGCAGAGCGATGTGCCACAGAACTCGCCGATTTCCTCGACACATATCGCGAGGGCTTTAAGGCAGACTTAGAACCGCTGGAGACAACACTTGAGAAATCTGCGCAACTCGAAGGCCCCATTTGCTTATTGGATATGGGTGATAACACTGGCGGCGGTTCACCGGCCGATAGTACTATTTTATTGCACGCTTGTGACAAGATAGGTTTGCACAATATGTTCGTTTGTATCTATGACCCAGCGGTTGTGGTGCAAGCGTCCGAGTATGGAATCGGTGACATTTTGAGCGTGTCGATTGGTGCTAAAACGGACGATGATCATGGCGAACCGTGGTGTGGTGACGTCAAGTTAATGGGGTTATATGATGGCAAGTTCCACGAACCTCAACCACGGCACGGCGGTGCGACGCATTGTGATCAAGGTGCGACGGCAGTTTTGCGACACGAATCCGGAATCACTATCATGGTGACGACCCGTCGACAACCTCCTTTTAGTTTAAAGCAACTAACCACGTTCGATGTTGACCCTGCGGATTTTCATATTTTGATAGCCAAAGGAGTTAACGCTCCGATCGCTGCCTACGAGACTGTTTGTAAGCATTTATTACGTGTCAATACAGCGGGATCCACAACGGCTGATATGGATCAACTTAATTATCAACATCGCCGGCGACCGATGTTTCCATTTGAAGACAGTACGGACCGGTGAGCCACGATGGAGTTGACTTGAACATAATGGAATCTCAGTCCGCTTGTGATTTACTGTTGCACGTTCAACAGTGGTTTGATGGTTACCAATTACACAACTCACCGTTGCAGTTGGCGATCAACGACGGCACTCTTGTGGATTGCGGACCGGAATTGAATTGGCACGCACGGCGGTTAATCGAGTCGGATGGCATTCTGTTACCCGCTGTAACCGACTTGCATACACATCCAGACCATTATGCCAGCCGATTTGGTAGCGACCCTGACCAGAATTCACTGTATACAGGTGTCAATCAAGTTGTATCTCAAGGTGATGCCGGCGCGTTAGGCGCCAAGGACTTCGTAAATCGAGTTATCAATCCCTGCCAAACCGACGTCAAATTGGCAATCAATATCTCTAAATATGGTGAAAGTCGTAGTACTGCATCGATTTCAGCGATTGAGGATATCGATCTAGATCTGTGTATCGCTGCGGGGCGCCAATTCGCCACGCAGATTGTGGCCGTGAGCGTAAACGTCAGTCGTAACAGTTGCCCGCAGGTAGATCCCAAAAAGGTCTTAAAACTCGCGGTTCGCGCCGCGGAGGAATTGGAATTGCCAATGCTCTACGGCATGCGTAGGAATGCGGATTGGCCGATTGGGGAACAACTGCGTTTACTGCGTCCCGGAGATATTGTGACCTATTGCTTTCGCCCTGCCCCTCATTCAATTGTTGATGCTACTGGTGTTTTGCTGGAGATTTGTAACGCCCGGAGTCGTGGCATTGTGTTCGATGTTGGCCACGGCTGCCAGTCGTTCAATTTTGATGTCGCCGAAATTGCCATGCAATCCGGTTTTATGCCGGACACGATTTCGACGGATTTACAGCGGGGACATATTGGAATGCAACCGCCCCATACATTAGCATTAGTTGCGAGTAAGATGATGGCAATTGGAATGCCATTACATATGGTTTTGCGGGCGATCACGACCCGTCCGCTCGAAGTTCTGGGGTTGGGTAATGACCACGGTTTCCGCACGGGAATACCGGCAAGTTTCCAGATTGTCAGTTTGTCTGATGACAATCAAGTTTTGACAGATTGTCTCGGCAATCAACGAATCGGAAAATTAATAACATCCGAAGTAGTCATTCAAAAAGGTAAGCAAATACGATGAGTTTATTCTCGGTCACTTCATGTGACAGCGACGCTGCCGGCCCGCGTTTAGTAATTACAGCCGGCGTGCATGGTGACGAATTCGAATCCGTTGAGTGTGTGCATCAATTATTAGATTGGGTACCGGCGAATCTGCGGTCAGGAACGGTCGTTTTAGTACCGGTGATTAACGAAGATGCGTTTCTGCTGGGTCAGCGAACCGGCGGCGATGGTCTTGATCTCGCCCGTACGTGTCCAGGAAATCCCGAGGGAAGTCTGACCCAGCGGGTTGCGTATGAATTGACTGAGTTAATATGTTCGGCAGATTATTATATTGATTTGCATACAGGCGGTACACGATCAGCAGTGTATCCACTGGCGGGTTATCCGTTGAACCCGAACGAGGAAGCTTTGGCGGGGAGTCGGGCCATGGCACAAGCTTTTAATCTACCGTTTGTGTGGGGAACGGATTGGCGACTGAAGGGTCGTTCGATGTCGATTGCCTGCGAGAATAATATTCCGGCGATCTATACTGAATACCTAGGTTCGGCACAATGTTCCCCAGACGGTGTTACGGCCTATGTTGACGGATGTAGAAATGTGATGGGCATGCTGGGGATGATCGAACATCAGCAACCGGAGAGTCGTATTGAGTTTACTATTGAAGACGCTGCAGAGGGCTCTGGGCACATGCAAATTTGTAACCCAGCACCATTAGATGGAATACTAAGCCCTTGTTTCCAGCTTGGCGATCACGTTACGACCGGCGATGTTTTGGGGCGAGTTCGCAGCATGGACGGTAGCGAGATAGCCGAAATCATTTCGCTACAAACCGGACGAATTATCGTCATGCAGACGTTTCCAATGGTCCGCGAAGGCGATGCGACGTTTGTGATTGCCTAGGCCAAGATGTCATGAATAATTTCACCATGAACGTCGGTCAGACGCATGTCACGTCCACTGAAACGAAAAGTCAACTGTTCGTGATCGATGCCCATCAGGTGTAGCATGGTTGCATGAAGATCGTGAATCTGCTGTTTGTTTTCAACCGCTTTATAGCCATATTCATCGGTTGCGCCATGGATCGTTCCACCTTTGATTCCAGCTCCACACATCCAAAGCGTGAAACCAAACGGGTTATGATCACGGCCATTGGAGCCTTGAGCGAAGGGAGTTCTACCAAATTCCGCTGACCAGATGATCAGTGTTTCGTCCAACAGTCCCCGTTGCTCTAGATCCGTAATCAAAGCGGCGATTGGTTGGTCCACGGCCATAGCATTATCGGTATGTCCGGTAAATAGATTTCCATGTTGATCCCACCGATCGTGGGAAACATTGGGACAGGTGAGTTCAATAAACCGTACGCCCTCTTCCACGAGCCGTCGAGCCAGCAAACATTGGCGGGCATAAATCGCCGTTCCTTTTGTTTTGGCATGGATGCCGTATAGATTTTGAATGGCTTCGGATTCACTGCCAAAGTCTGTCAACTCCGGGACAAAGTTCTGCATCCGATATGCCAGTTCATAATTTGCAATGGCAGATTCGATTTGATCTTCATGATTCAAACGCTCGGCATCACGCTGGTCCATTTTTTTGAGTAATGCTAGTTTGTTTTTCTGCAATTCAGCAGATGCTTCCCGCCTTTGGATATAGGCTACCGGTTCGTTCGATGCTCCGAACACACTACCTTGATAACTGGCCGGCAAAAATCCACTGCCGAAATTATCAAGTCCACCTGGTGGTGTCAGGCCTCCATTGAGTACGACATATGCGGGTAGGTTGGCACAATCGCTGCCGAGACCATAACCGGCCCAGGCCCCCATGCTGGGGCGTCCCTGAACACCGATTCCGGTATGTAGAAAATAATTGGCATTGGTGTGTTCAGAAAAATTTGATGTCATGGATCGAATCACAGCAAATTTATCGACATGCTGTGCGGTATGTTTAAACAGATCACTACAGGGAATCCCGCTTTCGCCATAATTCTTGAATTTCCAAGGACTTGCCAATGTGTTTCCGATGTTATTGAATTGAGTCGGTTCAATCTTCATCGAGAACGGTTTGCCATTATCTTTTGCTAGGCGTGGTTTTGGGTCCCAAGTATCGACGTGGGAGGGAGCACCGTCCATATACAGGTAAATAATGTGTTTGGCTTTTGCTGGAAAATGAGAGGCGCGGGGTAAGAAGGGTTTTTGCGTGTCGCGGCGTCCGACATCCGCTGCCAATCCATCGTTGGTCAGTAGGTTGGCCAACGCCAGTGTGCCGAAACCGCAAGCACTGTGCTGTAGCCACTGCCTGCGCGAGAGGGTGGATCTGGATTGGTTACCAAGAAAGTTCATGTGTGGAGCCTATTCGTTAGTCAATATAAATAAATGGTTTTGAATTGATCAGGACATGTCCTAGGTCTGCCCACAGCCGAATGTCGGTCATAAGATTTTCCTTGGCGATACCGTATTGTTCGCGTTGTATTTCAAGGAAATCACCGGCATCTGCCAATTCGATTTTACTAGCGGGTCGTCCAAACGCTTCGTGTATCATCTGATCGATACGGTCAGCGGAGGTTTGTTTGCCATTGGCCGCTAGACGTTTAGCCCAAACCTGAGATTGTTCAATTACGAACGGGTCATTCATCAAGATCAGTGCTTGGCTCGGTACATTGGACACATTGCGTCGGCCAATCGAATTAAACGGGACGGGTGTATCAAAGGCGAGCATAAGAGGAGCAATAAAATTTCTACGCACGCTGATGTAAATACTCCTCCGGCCTGCTCCGTCTAACGGGCCTGATTGGGGTCGCCCGCGGCCGGTCATGAATGGGGTGAGGTAAACAGGCGTACTAGGCCCATACATCTTTTTCTCCAGACGTCCGGACACTGCGATGATATTGTCACGGATCGCTTCGCCTTGAAGTCGGCGGATATTTTGACGGTAGAGTAGGAAGTTGTTCGGATCCGAATCGAGATACTTTGGATTGGGTGTGCTGCTGAGCTGATAGGTACTGCTGAGCATTATTTCCTTTATCATGTCTTTTACGGACCATTGATGTTCGTCGGAAAAACGTTGAGCTAGGTGGTCTAACAGTTCGGGGTGAGTCGGTCGTTGCCCCAGAACACCAAAGTTGTTAGTCGACGCAACGATACCTCGACCAAACAGATGGTGCCAGATCCGGTTTACCATGACTCTGGAAGTCAGTGGGTTATTGGCATCTGCAATGTCGGCGGCTAATTCCAATCGACCACTACCTGATGATTGCGTTACTTTCTCACCAACAATGGCGGCCAACAATTGCCGCGGGGCCGTTTCGCCCAGCACTTTATGATTTCCACGGACGAAAACATTCTCGTTCTCACCATTGCCATCTGCCATAACGAGAACGTGTTCATGTTTTGGAATCTCACTATCTAATTTCTTGAATTGTTGCCACTGTTCGTTCAGCTGGGCAAGCATGTCCTCGGGCACTTCGATCAATTTGTGTTTTAGCGCCCAGTTGATCAGGTCGACATCTTCGTTATCGAGTTGTGCTGTACGCCAATTCTCCAGAGCGGATTCCCACTGCCGGCCATAGCTCAGAGCAAATTCCTCGTGGTTGTCCAGTTGTGGCGTGATTAGATGCTGCAGTAACGGAGTGGAAATTTCAGGTGGACTGCCTGCATTGGTAAAGCGGATGTCGTCAATAGAGATGCTGCCGTTGCCTTGGTCGATAAATTCAACATAGCCGGTATGCCCCTGATAGCGGCTGACATCACCCTGGAGACGGTGCCAGCGTGAAACATCCGGCGTATTTGCCGTCGTGGTAAACCCTCGGAACAGGAGGCCGTTGAAACGATAGAGGAAGAACCCATCGATGATCAGCCGCGATTCCACCCCATTCCCGCGGAGCTTCATTTGGATGGCGTTATGATTTAATTCGAATGTTGGACTGCGAAACGTGCCCTGTAGCTTGTTGGACAACTGCCCGGAGTCGATGCTGCCAGTTTTGAATAATTGAATTACTTCTCCACGCAGATCTAGAGTGCCTGAAGGTGTCGGCTTGATAGGAAACGATTCTCCATCGATATACCACTGAGTCGCCCACTGCTGAAAGCCATCCAGTTGTGGACTGTTTGACAATAGATCAGCGGTCTTTTGGATTCCATCCAAGTTCTGTTTTTTAGCGGCCTGCAATTGGCCGTTGAGGCTTTTGGTAGGCACGTCCATCGTCTGTCGCCAGATGTGTAGCGGGTGCTGGACGGGATCTGTTTCTTTGGAGATGATTGCCGAAAACCATAACTGTAATTTGTCAGCAGCTACATTGAATTCTGCGGCGACTTCGGCGATTACTTTTAACTGAGCCTCAGGGCTATTTTTAATAGACAGATTTTCGTGTGGGCTAAAGAGAATGTGATCGATGCCGATATTCCCCCAACTTCCCTCTTGATCATCGACAATGACAAGTTGTGCCGTCTTTCCCTTATAGGGTTCGAGATCCCATCGTATCGGCGAGAATTCGTTTTTATTAAAACCAGTTTGAGAGAAGACCTGTTTTCCGTCGACGATCAGATTAACGCAAGTTTTTTCTTTGTGACTGCCGCCACAAATCAGAAAATGGAGATAACGATGTTCTATTTTAAATGTGGGACTAAGCAGACGACCCTTGAGTGAATCGCCAGTTTTCGCAGCAACAGTCTTATGAATATTATGTGAATTGACCCAACCCAAACCATGGGCTTTTTGCATACCCTGATAGGATGCTTGGGTTTTCTTAGTGATCGGACGGTCACCAAAAGCGTCGCCTTCCACAACCCAGCCTTTATAATCAGGACTTTCAAAATCTTCAAAAATCACGGTGTCATCAGGCGCTATTTCAAACTGGATCTTTCGACGGTTTATTTCCCGCACGGCCAAGAGATACCGCGAAAAATTCTCGCCGTCTAAAACTGCTTTAGCGGAGATTTTGGAAGCGACGTCAGCAGAAAGTTTCAGTTGCAACTGGGCCATCTGTTGTACCAATGGTTTCATCGTTCCTGCTGGGTACAACGCACGTATATCCCGCCGTGAACTCTGTAAAAATCCCGCTAGGGCGTAATAGTCTTTGGTGGAGATGGCGTCAAATTTATGATCATGACAGCGTGCGCAGGCGACCGTTACGCCGAGAAAAGTTTTCCCCAATACGTCAATTTGATTGTCAATTCGATCTGCTTCATCCTGCACGACATCGACGGGAGCATGAACTGCTTCGCCCATCCACCAGAAGCCTGTCCCCTGCAGAGATTGATTGATTTGATTTTCACCAAAACGTGGTGAGGGCATTAGGTCGCCGGCGATTTGTTCCGTAATAAACTGGTCATAGGGAACATCTTCATTGATCGCCCGGATAAGATAGTCACGATACTTGTAGGCATGAGGAATCGTATAATCGAACTCGTGTCCGTAGGATTCTCCATAACGAACGAGATCCATCCAATGTCGTGCCCAACGTTCACCAAAATGGTCGGAAGCGAGTAGTTGATCGACGATTTTTGCAAAGGCGGTTTTTGTGGGTTCCGGATCCGCAATAAAACTCTGAACGGCAGCGGGAGTGGGTGGTAATCCGGTGATATCAAAATAGGCTCGACGGATCAACGTTGACCGATTTGCCTGTAGGTTGGGTTGCAGGTCATTGTCTTCGAGTTTTTCCAAGATGAAATGATCGAACTGTTGTTGAGGCCAGATTTTATTTTTGACTCGTGGTAGGCGTTGTTGCTTAGGACCCGTCCAAGCCCAATGACTTGAGATTCGTTGTTGGATATCAAAATCATTGTCGGTCGTTGTAGCCGTGTTTTCTTCAGCAGGCCACGGCGCTCCCATTTTGACCCATTGCTTAAAAATATCGATTTCTTGTTGGGGTAACTTTGTCTTGGGAGGCATTTGATAAAGGTCTCCATACCCGATGGCATCGAGTAACAGGCTTTTTTGATTACCCGGTTCAATTGCTGGGCCAGTATCACCGCCGGCTAGCAAGAATGTTCGTCCATCGACCCGCAATCCGCCTTTGGGTTCCTTAGCCTTGGCACTGTGACATTCATAACAATGCTGCACTAACAACGGTCGAACCTTGGATTCAAAAAACTCGATTTCTTTTGCAGTAGGTTTGGTTGCGTTCTGGCCTACCACCGTCGGACATTGGATACAGTACGCAGCGCATAGAAATAATGTAGCGAAAATGATTCGTATCGTAGGGTGTCGCGCTGATGGATCAGTTGTGTTCATGAATATATGTTATGAATCGAATTCGGGCAGTCAGAATGTTCGCGTCAATAAATTGAGCTATCTAGTAAGTTGGTTTACGATCAGGCGAGGATTTTTGTAACGACATTTCCACCGACATCGGTGAGTCGGTAATCACGACCTTGAAATCGATATGTTAGTTTCTTGTGATCTAATCCGAGACAATGTAGTACGGTTGCCTGCAGATCATGGACAGGTACGACATCCTCAACCCCGTAATAGCCGAGTTCATCTGTTTGGCCGACACTGACACCACCTTTGATACCTCCGCCGCAGATCCACATCGAATACGCTTCGATATGGTGATCACGACCGGGTGTTTTTTCGCGTGGTTCGCCCTGTGGGGTTCTGCCAAATTCTCCGCCCCACATTACGATCGTATCCTCGAGCATCCCGCGATTTTTGAGGTCTTGAATTAGTGCAGCGGCGGGTTGGTCCGTTTCGGCACAACGTTGTTCTAAGGGTATGCCCAGATTAGTACCGGCATTGCCGTGATGGTCCCAGTCGGTATGAAACAATTGGACGAATCGAGTACCACGTTCAATGAGACGCCGAGCGAGCAGACAGTTTCGCGCAAATGAGGGTTTAGCGGGATCGGTAATCCCGTATGCAGTTAGTGTTTCTTGCGTTTCGCTCTTAATATCCATCAGTTCCGGTGCACTGCTTTGCATGCGATAGGCCATTTCATAGGTGGCGATACGTGTTGCAATTTCAGGGTCACCGACTTGTTGTAGGCGAGCGTTGTTGAGATCGCTGACGGCATCGATGAATTCCGCTTGTCCCTGCGACTCAATTCCAGCGGGTGTGGACAGGTTCAAAATGGGATCTGCGCTGTTTAATAACGGCACTCCTTGATAGGTGGTCGGCAGAAACCCGCTGCCCCACAATGGCGTTCCGCCCCGTGGACCACGAGGACCCGAGTGCATCACTAAAAACCCGGGGAGATTTCTTGATTCGGACCCGATTCCATATGTGACCCAAGCGCCCATTGAGGGTCTGCCAAATCGTTGAAAACCCGTATTGGTAAACAATTTTGCTGGCCCATGATTGAATACTTCGGTTTTCATCGAGCGAATGACCGCGATATCGTCGGCGTGCTTGCCAAGATGCGGCAACAGTTCGGATATTTCAAGTCCAGATTGCCCACAGCGTCTAAATTTACGCTGGGTGCCCAAAAGTGTAGCGTCTCTCTTAAGGAATGCAAAATTCTTTCCTTCGACATAAGATTCAGGAATGACTTGCCCATGCATCTCTTGTAGTTTGGGTTTGTAGTCAAATAATTCGAGTTGACTTGGGCCTCCAGCCATAAACAAATGAATGACGCGTTTGGCCTTGGGTGTAAAGTGTGGTTCGCTAGTGGATTTTGAAGGGGCAGACTGGGCCTGTAGATCGTCGCCAAGCAGCAAGGAAGCTAGTCCGAGCGATCCGAGATTTATTCCAGCGCTGCCAAAAAAATGGCGGCGAGTTTGCTGACGCACGCTGCGGTTTTGATTGTTGTAATTCGAATTCATAACAGTGGTTACTCGCGAGTAATAAATTCATCTAGGTTCAATAGAACACGAGACAGTGCTGTCCAAGCAGCGGCATCTGATACTTCCCAATCGGGCGGGATGAAATCTGGTGCCACTGTTTTTGCGTGCTGAGGATTCTTGGAATACCAAGTTTTTTGCGTGTCAATGAATGCTTGTAATCGGTTTTGTTCAAAAGGGGTTGGATTGCGTGCTAGCGTTCGCTGCATCGCCAGACGAATACGGTCGGCATCAGATGTTGCGTCGGATTGTAGAATTTTCTCAGCTAGCAATTGTGCGAATTCAAAAAACGAACGGTCATTTGCCAGCGTTAATGCTTGCAAGGGTGTGCTGGATCGGGAGCGACGCGTACACGTTACGCTTGCTTCCGGTGCATCGAATGTTGGCATCAATGGATAAGGGCTTGAGCGCCAAAAGAAAATATACATGCCGCGACGAAAGCGATCATCGCCTTGGCTTTCAGGCCAGGCTTTCTTCTGCTGAGTTAGTACGTATATTCCGGCAGGTTGAGGCGGATAAACTCCTCGCCCGCCAATTTTGGTGGAAAGGACTCCTGCGGTTTGGATACTTGAATCTCGAATAGCCTCTGCTTCTAAGCGGATTCTTGATTGTCGTGCTAGCAACCGATTGCGAGGATCTCTGGCAATGAGTTCCGGGGAGACTACGGAAGTTTGTTGGTAGGTTGCCGACGTGACGATCAATCGATGTAGAGATTTTATGCCCCATTGGTTATCACGGAATTCGCTGGCGAGCCAATCAAGTAAATCAGGGTGTGAGGGTGTAGAGCCTTGAGTCCCAAAATCATTTTCAGTTTCTACAATTCCCAAGCCAAAGAATCGTTGCCAATATCGGTTGACGGTGACGCGGGCGGTCAACGGGTTTTCACCGTTGGTAAGCCATTGTGCGAAATCTAAGCGATTGATTGAGCGGTCGTCTAAGGTGATCGGAGGCAACACTGCTGGCACGGCGGGTTGAACAACTGCGCCCGTACGTAAATAATCCCCGCGAATTTGAATATGTGTGGTACGAGATTTTTCGAGTTCACGTAGGATCATCGTGGAAGGAATCGACTTCTTGTGAGCGTTGAGTTGGGCTTTGATGCTATCGACGACCTTAACCAGCGCTGTTCGTGTGAGATCGGTTTGTTTGTAAGCCTTGTCGATTTGTTGATCTTCGTCCTTAGTCCGTTTTTCTTTATTAAGAAGTTGTTGAATACTTGCGGGGACTTGAAGCAGTGCAGTGTTTGCGGAAGTGGTTGACACGGCAAAACATCCGATGAGGTATTTGTCGTTGATTGCGTGTTCTAATTCGATGGTTAATTTATCAGTTGTGGATATATCGACTGGTTCTGCGAGAAAGAAAGTTGCCTCGCGGTTTACATTGGCGTTACCGGACTTCATATTGATTGCCCAGCCAGTATCGTCTTTGTTGTCGATCGTGTGATAAATTGGAAAACCATCTTGAGAATGATCGGCAATGGCGCGGGCGATGGGTAGCTCTGTTCGCGTTCCCGCAGCGGTTGTCAGATATGCCTTGAATTCCGAAAGCACAAAATTTCCGTTACTAGCTCGCCCTGGTCCTCCCAAGGGAAGGTTACTGTGTGTTTTGGGTTCTAGTCGTATTGCAGTAATACGTTGTGGCGATGAGGAATAATGCACCGTAAACGTATCGTTGGCAGGAATGCTAAAATCTACAAGCAATTGATTTTCATTGACGATGTTTAGCAGCGCTCCGTTGGCTGTCGTCCATAATACAGGTTGAAGTGTATTCCAGTTAACGGCATCAGCTTTGGCGAGATTTTCTTTCCATTCGCTAAAACTCTCGGCGAATTGCTTGTCGTGCTTCGCCAATGGCGTTTCCGCTGTGATCAATTGCGTTTGCAGGCTTTTGCCAAGCTCTATTTGGCGTTGTGAAGGTACATTGATGATAGGTCCTGAACCAGCAGCATCGTTATTGTCTTCGCAATTGTTGAAAATCGCGTACAGCTCATAGAAATCCCGTTGAGAAATGGGGTCAAACTTATGCTGATGACATTGAGCACACCCAACGGTCAGCCCTAAGTAAACGCCGCTTGTCGTATTCACACGGTCAACCACTGCTTCTACCCGAAACTGTTCGTCGCTCGTGCCACCCTCTTGATTAATAAGAGTGTTGCGATGGAATCCAGTGGCAATTAACTGCTCAGTGCTAGGATCTGGAAGCAAGTCACCGGCCATCTGTTCGGTCGTGAATTGGTCAAAGGGCATGTCTTGATTGAGAGCATGAATTACCCATTCTCGATACTTCCATATCTCACGTGATCCGTCGACGGTAAAGCCGTTGGAATCGGCATAGCGGGCAAGATCCAGCCAATGGCGTCCCCAGCGCTCCCCGTAGCGAGGTGAAGCCAGAATTTCGTCAACGAGTTCTTCATAGGCCGCTGGATTGTCGTTGCCCACAAATTTGTTGATTTGTTCAATCGTTGGCCCAATGCCAAGCAGGTCGAGATACAGTCTGCGAATAAGTGTGTTACGGTCAGCTCTCGGGGATGGTTCGAGACCCAAGGCGTGGAGCTTAGCAAGGACAAATAAGTCAATTGGATTTTTTGCTAGATGCTTGGTTTTCGGTGACGGTAGCGTCGGTCGGACAATAGGCTGAAAGGCCCAGTGGTCGCTTTGTCGTTGACCTGTCGTATCAACTTTTTCCGAATCCGGAAGCTGTGCCCCTTGTTCAATCCATTTCGCAATAAGGTCGATCTGTTGTGCGGAAAGGGGTTCTAGCTCGAGTGGCATTTGAGGTATTTTGCTGGTACCGCGTAGTGCCGTTATTAGTAAGCTTTCATTTGGCTTGCCAGGGACG
The DNA here is from genome assembly GCA_963934735.1 of uncultured Planctomycetaceae bacterium. GTDB lineage: Bacteria > Planctomycetota > Planctomycetia > Pirellulales > Pirellulaceae > UBA721. The sequence goes on along the minus strand of CAWVZW010000064.1, from coordinate 4,189 downwards.
ACCGTCGATCCGCGATCACCACCTCGAACAAGTAAAGCACCGACATCAACACGATAACCGGATTCCTGCAGGTCGGCATTATGACAATCCGCACAATGCGCAATTAACAATGGCTTGATTTGACGCAGATAGTCAATATCGTCTTCGGCCACGATTGTTATCGCTAGTAGGTTACCGATGAGGAATGCAAGGAGATGGTGAGAGCGCATTTTGGTTCAATGGTTTTAAGGTTCAAACAGGCAAACATCTATCTATAAAGGATAACGGATTTTGGCGCATGTTTCTATTGACGACTACAGTTCTTGTCGACGATAATCTTTCGCATTCAACGAATGTTACCTGGAGTTTGATTGTGCACCGTCACTGCGCTATTCTTTTAATTGGGATAATCTTATCGCTGCCGGCATGTAATGCGTATCGATATAACTCTGACAGTCATCCCTGGACGCCAACGGGCTTAGATTCCGAACGCGGCCTGTTTAGTAAAATAACGTCGTCTAATCTGTTTGCCGCAAATCCTTCAGGTAAGATTCGCCATGTTTCGGGTGTTGCTGGTTCCTTTGCTTTGGCAGTTGCCACTCCGATGGTGCTTTTAACTCCACTTAGTGCATTAAGTCTTACTGCCGGACTAGGAATTGTTTCCATTGGCTATGCAGGCAGTTTAGGAATCGAGGGACTCGCTGAATATTCATATAACCAATGGATACTGGCGAATGCTCCGCAGCACATCAAAGATGCATTGAATCAACCGACAAATTTCCTAACCATCTATGCACTTAGGCAAGCCGGTGTGACGACCAACGGTATCTATCAATATGTACGGCAAAATCCGATTGGGTATCCGTTGAGCTTTGCAGAAATCAAGCGGCTTTTGAAAAGCGGTTTCACCCAAGATTTTATTTTATATACGGACTATATTTATGGTACGGATTATTTGGCGAAGACTCGTGGAAAGTCTATCGGCCTCTGGTGGGATTGGGCATGGCGTGATCGGCAGCGAGAACGGGTCACAGCACATAGTGTTATTAATATTCGCACCCCCATCACGCCAGATGAATTACTAGGATTGCTCGATTATGGATATCCAGAATATGTGGTAATCGCGATGTTGCATCGCCGCGGTGTAACCGGCTCGCTGTCTCAGCAACAAACCGATCATCTTATGTCATTAGGGTTTGCTGATTTGATATCCACCGATTTTGTCCGAGCGAATGAAATGGCTTTCAAAACGAGATCCCGTGCGAATAAGAATCCGATAGATTTGGAAGACGTTAGTAACGCTGCGACTGTCGGCAGCATCGAAACGATAAATCGTTAAGGTTGGCTTGTGGTAGAGAGGGTTTCGCTCGCCGTTGCAGAAGCCATTGCTGGTATCTCAATACCGTCTCGTGTCAATTTCACGAGCGATACTTGTTGGTCTTGATCATACTGAACTTCGGCTTGAATCTTATAGTATTTAATGTTGCCTTCGATGGCTGGACTGAAGATTTCCGACAGGCCGATGGTATACATCGCTGCGACTCCATACCCTGCGGCACGCAAATATTTGGCGGTATCAGAATGCCCTTGCTCAAAGATAAAGACATCGGTGGTTATTCCATTTTTGGAGTCCGTATAAACAGGAGGTCCCAATTCTCCGATTAATTGGTAACGTGAACTACCTTTTTGAAGAACATCGAGATTTTTCTTGTTGGGTGCATGCATGGCGCGATCCACTGAACATCCCGATATGATGATTAGCATCAAAGCGCAGGAAAAGAAGGAGAATTGCGAGTGGCTTGTCACAGTTTTTCCTTCAGGTAAACAGATGCTGGTGAAAATTACGGCATAAGTATAGGTAATATGGGTCCGTTTAAAACAGGGCAAAATAGGACCCGAAAGTAATACGAATCTACCGAGCAGTGGTCGTTGCTGATGCTTAGAGATTAACGACGTATTTGCCTGGACCGCCGGATAAAATACTGAGTGTGTTTTCAAAACAGCGAGTACGGAGGTCGGTGATGGATTCTTCAGAGATAAATGCTGTATGGGGTGTAACAATAACACGGGGATCATTGTACGGCGAGATTGTTAGATCAGGAGGTTCGGGATCCTGTACATCTAAGGCAGCGCCGGCAATCTGCTTGTTCTCGAGTGCAGCGGCTAGCGCGGCGTGGTCGACGAGGCCGCCGCGGGCCGTGTTAATGAGAAACGCATTATTCTTCATCGCTACGAATTGAGGAGCACCTAACAGGTGTTGAGTATCATCGTTGAGTGGTAGGTGCAGCGAAACGAAGTCGCTGATATTGATCAACTCATCGAAATCTGTGAGTCGGACGCCGGCGATGGTTTGCGTCATGTCTCGTCGAGTTCCGATGACGTTTAGCCCAACGGCATTTGCTAGAGATGCTACTCGTTGGCCAATATTACCTAGCCCAATGATGCCCAGCGTTTGGCCGTGAATGCGGCGAATCGGTGGCTCCACGTCTCGGTGATAGTCATTGTTTTTTGTTCGTAAGTGAAATGTGCTAAGTTGTCGGCCCAAAGTGAAAATGGATGCGATGCTATGTTCAGCAACCTCCTGTAAACAGTAATCCGGAATGTTGGTGACGGGGATTTGATGTCTCGTACAATAGTCCACGTCGATATTATCGAGCCCGATTCCTAAACGACTCACCACGAGACAACGCCCCTGAGTGGCAGCAATCACTTCCGCTGTTACTGGCGCCCAACAGGTGACAATCGCATCAACGTTTTCAGCCAGTTCCGTTAATGTTGATTCATCAGTATTTGGAGCTATTACAAGCTCGCAATCGGCATTTTCACACAACGATTGTTCGATATCTGTATCGGGCCATGCAATATCGGTAAGCAAAATACGAAGTTTGGTCATATCGGAAATTCCCCGATTGAGAGTACGAATACTATTCAGCGACCGCCGTGTTCGGTTGAGCGTTCGCTTCGTTCGGTTGAGGGCTCGCGTCGTTCGGTTGAGGGCTCGCGTCGGTTGGTTTTAAAAGCAACATGAGAACTCCAATAAGGAGACCTACGCCGATAAGTGCACCTAAGGCCAACAGCCATGGTAACCCAGCATTAGATTTCCGCGTGTGTGCCCGGCGGGATACGGTCTTAGTTCCGAATGATACTTGGCTTGATAACTCTTTTATCGGGTTGTCTGGGCGAACGGGTGTTGCTCGTTCAGTCGCTGCGGCTCTAATCGGCGTTGCTACTTCAGTGCTCGCTGCGGCAGCGACTGGAATGGATGTTGTGGCAACGGGTGCCATGGGATCGGGATGAGTCGCAGTGGCATTTAATTTGGTTTGTAGTTGCAAATCGTAGCTCGCTTTTGAGTCGGGTTGCAATAAACAGATTTTGGCTTGGGCAATTTCATTCAATAGGTCCTGAGAATAACTTGCGTATTGGCCGGTTTGAAACGATCGGACGTGGGTCATCTGCCTGTTTGCCGCATTTTCAATGACGTCGGGATCATCCTCAAAAAGCACAAGACCCAGTAATTGATAATGATGAGGATGCTGGGTCTGGTCGGGAATACCAAGCCACTTTCGATAAGGATCGAATTGCTCCGTCACGTTGGAAGGACCTTTCTGCTACTAGTTGTGATATATTATTGGCATAATCTGTTGTTGCGTGATGCGACGCCTACAGTATATACGCATATTAAGGACAGATGCAGACGAAAACTTGCTGCTACCGTTTGCACTTGGCAAGGATCCCGATGCGAGTCATTATGAAGATGTTGATTGCTGGGCCTAGTATTAGTTTGAATTGGAGAGTGCTTAAGTGAAGATAGGTGAAACGGAAATTCAAGAAACATTTGCAGAAGCATTTCCGATGCATTTTGTTAGTTTGATTATCACTGCCGCAGATGAATATTGGCTCAACGCAGCTCTAAACGAAGTGACAGGATACAGCGCTTCGGTAATCTCCTGTGATGCTGAAACCGGCATTTCCTCGCGACTGGATCCGGCTGACACGCCGGATGGACGGATTGGTGCCGAGGTACTGGTTTTTGGGTTCTCGGCCGATGCACTCCAAAAAGCAGTACCTAATCGAGTTGGGCAATGTGTCATGACATGTCCCTCGACAGCAGTTTATGACGGCAATCCAGATTCAGAAGTGCGAATTGGCCTAGGAAAACAAATACGGTTTTTTGGCGATGGATTTCAAAAAGCGAAAATGGTCGCCGATC
>CAWVZW010000063.1:0-20097 GCA_963934735.1 uncultured Planctomycetaceae bacterium | reverse complement strand
GCTTTGGTAAATTGGTGATGCGTAGTGGTCTTAAAAAAGAGATGCGTCGTCGTAAGTACTATGAAAAGCCGAGTGATATTAAGCGTCGAGCTCGCATTCGCGCTGAACGCCGTTCGATGAAATCGCGTTTAGACTGATCGATCAAAAACCGTACAGCAATACACGTAACGAGTGAGGTTTATGCCACGCTCGTTTTTTTATGCGCTGTGCTAGATGATACGCCCCGCAAAGCGATTCAATTCTGCGATGGAGCCGAATTTGAGATTTTGACTAGCCACAGGACAAGGCACGTGGAAAACGTGGCGGTGAATATTATCAAGGCTGTGTGGACATCTAGCGTGACGGGCAACGGTTGCTTTTCGATATCTTGGAAAGGCCACAGGACACTTAAGGACCCGAGCATGATGCCGACGAGTAGGCTGAGCGTGGCGTGGCGATAATTCGCTAGCACATGTCGCAGCACGCGGCTAAAGACTATCAACCCGCAGGCCGCTCCGCAGGCAAAAACGATGAGTTGTATGCTAGTATCTCCCAAGTCAATCCCTTTTATCAATTTATTGAGTAAGGCGAGAAGGTGTTCATAAATGCCGAGGATCATCAAAATCAAGGCACCACTGATACCCGGGAGAATCATTGCACAAATCGCAATGGCGGCAAAACAGAATAACTGGAAGTATGTAGGATCTGTTAATTGAGAGGGGGCTTGTTTAAAGGCTGCGCCTGCTAAAACTGTAATCACAATTCCAATTAGACCCAAGAGTATCACCTGTACCGAATCACGATAGTTGAGTATTTGGATCTGCTTACCAATGACGAAGCACGAGGCTAAGACCATGCCTGAGAATGCAGCCAGCGTGAATTGACGCGATTGCTGATGTTCTAGTAGCCAATGCGAAAGTGTTCCCATGCAAAGAATCCCAACGCAAATCCCTAACAGTAACGACAGAATAAATCGCAAGTCGACATGTGCAGCCGCTTGACGCCAGTTTCGTTGGACGATGAGTCTGCAAAACTGTAAGTCAAACTTGCCGATACAGTGGATAAGATGGTCGTAAATTCCCAGCAGCAGAGCGACTGTGCCACCTGAGACGCCGGGTACAACATCCGCATTGCCCATTAAAAAACCTTTGAGAATGGTTTGCAGGGGTCGCTGTTGTGGGGCTTGATCGTCGGTGGATGGTTGTTGTTCCATGCAGTTATTGTCGGTTTTTACCAATGAAGTTCGCTATTAGCGTTATAAGTTTCTTCTGTTTTTGTGCAATGCAGAGTCAAATAGTCGTAGAGAAGCACTAAGATACCGAGAATTGTTTTGACGTGCGATGCTAGAACTGTACAATCGAGGGTAGGTTACGGTTCTCTAGCTGGACAAACGGTGAGATGATTTATCTCAAATAAATCTTGCCATTCCTATCGCAAGTGGACCGCAGGCTCGCGGGAAATAATTCGTTTGACGGCGAGACGAGACACATACTTTTTTCTTTCCTATAAGTCATCCAATTCTTTCCAACAATGTGCCGACGGGTTCATTGCCGGGAAACTTCTTTTTGTTGTTTCTGGTGATGTAGTTGATCGAGTTTGGGGAGTTATGTTTTTTCGACGACAAAACAACGAATTAGAAGTATTAGCGCCAGCCAAGCTCAACCTCTTTTTGGAGATCACGGACAAACGGCCTGATGGTTTTCATGAATTAGATATGTTGATGGTCCCAATTGCGTTGTATGACACGTTGACATTCAAGTTGCGTCGAGACGATGAGATTACTTTGTCGTCTTGTTGTGCAGTCGGTAATGAAATCGCGTTGCCTGCAGCTCCCAACAATCTGGTAACTCGGACGATAAAATTGCTGCGGCAGCGAATGGAGACACTCGGTTGTGCAACTATGTCAGGAATCGATATTTGTTTATTCAAACGTATTCCGGCGGCTGCAGGTTTGGGTGGGGGTTCTAGTGACGCCGCCGCCGCTTTGGTCGCTGCGAATCATCTCTGGCAGGCCGGATTAAGTACGGCAGAATTATCTGAGATAGCATTGCAAATTGGCAGCGACGTGCCGTTTTTCGTATCGGGATTCGCAGCACGCTGTCGAGGCCGCGGGGAGTTGCTGACGCCACTGAACATTCCGGCGAGTTTGGATGTTGTATTAATCAAGCCTCGTGTCGGCCTGGCTACGGCTGAAGTCTTCGCAGAATATGCGTTGCATCAAGGTGCCAGCGTTGATGAGCGGGTTGCCGTGGATAATATTTTAGCTGCTTGTGCCAGCGGTCGTGCACCGGAAATTGGTAAGTGTTTGTATAACCGTCTAGTTGATTCAGCTTTGCGATTGCAACCAGAGTTACAACAGTTACAAGCTGAGTTGCTGGCACTGGGACTTCCGGGTGTCCAGATGACCGGTAGTGGTAGTACGTTCTATTTGATATGTCGCCACGCTCGACAAGCTAGAAACATCGCTGAGAAGTTATCCCACCGCGGGCATGCGGCGGTATTTCATACTCGGACGCTATCGCATCGATCTTTAAATATCGGTTCCGAACAAGATTCATCTCCACTGGAACAACCCTATGTAGGATTGAGCCCGTAAGGAAAAACAACGTTACTGAAAATAGTTTGTTGTCCGCAAGTTTTATGTAGTGAAAAAACGTATCGAATCCAAAATTCGCTGGCCCGCAAAGGCAGCAGGAGTTTCAATATCGTGGAAATTACTGAAGTCCGAGTTAAGTTAATGGAAAATTCAGATGACCGTCTACAAGCGTTTTGTAGCGTTACGTTTGATGATTGTTTTGTGGTTCGTGATTTGAAGATAATCGACGGTTCCAGTGGTCCTTTCGTGGCGATGCCAAGTCGCAAAATGACAGTGCACTGTCCTCGTTGCCACTGTAAAAACCATTCTCGCGCGGCCTATTGCAATCAATGCGGGGCGCAGCAGCAACAGTACGCTGGTGATCCCAACGATGATTCGCGGGGGAAACTATATGCCGACATAGCGCATCCGATTAATGCGGAATGTCGTGAGATGATCCAAGAAAAAGTGATTCAGCGATATCTTGCCGAATTAGAGGACCGGGACCTGAAAGCGAGCGAGTCTTATCAGCGACAAGATACGGTCACCACAGATGAATCGGCGCCGATACAGGGTCCACATCAAGGCAATCCACAAGAAGCAGTCGAGCGACCAGTGGACAGTGACAATGGTTTCGGTCAAGGGATTTTCCCTGAGGCGTAAAGCCCGCTCGGCTAGTCTTTCCTCCCGGCGACCGTGGGCAGCAGATCGGGCACGAATAGTTGGATTACTATACCGCCGATGATCATGATGAGTCCGAGCAACGCCATGACGCCGTTGCCACCGACATATTTCCAACGCATAAAACACCATACGACGTTATAAATTGGCAGGATGGATGCAAGTATCGTGTGTACCATTTCATCTTTGATAGCTTGTATGGCGATGGAAATATGGGCAACAATATAGTAGATGATTCCCAGCCAAAATTGCACGGCGCAATAGGTTGCTAGTCCCGTGTAGAAAGCAAAGTCAACATTGTCGGTAATTGGCCTATCAGACGACGACAAATTCATATCGCTATTAAGGATCAGCAAATCGATTTGATCTGTTGTGACTGGAAGCACGGCCATGCTAGGTATCCAGCCATTTATCGATGAATTCTGTCCCTCCAGCGGTACGATAAACGAGTAATCGTTTTGAGTAGAATTTACTGTGCAATACGTTCCGGGAGCCATCTTTTGAGAGAAATCCATCCCTTCGTTATCGTCCTTTTCCCTCTTTTGCGGCTTGTTAGTAATTACAGCTTCAGTCACGACTAGAAAATATTTGTCACGTGGGGCATCCTCGGCAAGCGATTTGAATGCGTTGCCTTGGTAGTTCGCGATTAAGAGGGTCGCTGGTTTTGTGTTGGAATCAACAAGTGAAAAATAGGTCAGAGAAAAGACGGCCAAACCCATGCCGAAGGAAATGACATTTAAGAAAACGAATAGCCAGACCCAATAGGGAGTCGGCCCTTCGGCGTCTTTCTCTAAAAGATCGACTTCCATCATTTCTGCAGCGGTATCGAGTTGCTCGTGCCCGTATGAGCGATTGGTATAGATCGCCGCTCCGAAATGCTTTTTCTCAATCTGTTCGGACTCGCCCATCATTTGGCCAGATTCGACGTTGTAACCACATTCGAGACAGATGATTGCACCGCCAGGGATACTTGCTGTGCAATTGGGGCAGCGATAGCCTCCGGGGGTTACGGCAGTAATACCAGCATCGCCTAGCATCTCATCAAGCTTGGCGTCGAGCGGCGTTTGTTGGGGTAGGGGAACTTGTAGCGGATTTTGGCAGGCAGGGCACGATACTTGCTTGCCTGCATATTGATCGGGAGCGTCGACTTGGTAGCCACACTGACAACTTACCGGGATTGGCATGGGGTTCGCCTACTAAATTGAGTTCTTTAAAGTTGGATGAAAACGTGGAGGTGTGAATTAGGTGCCGCAGCGGCAATACTAGTATGCATTGTGACGAAAGTACATAGAATATTCAATTCACTTTTATATGTATTCCTCTGCAGGTGCCTGCTGAATGTAGAAATTGGCAGGTTACCGAGAGGGCTTTGTTGTTTTGTGACATTTTGGCAGTACACAGTCGTGCTATGAAATCAGGAAAACTTGGGTTTACCCCGTAGATAGCTATGGTTTTTTGGCTTATCTTTAATCGTTTATAGGTATGTAGTTAGTTGCAACTAAGCGAGCAGGAAAGTTTCTTGTTTTTGGCACGTAACTTGCATTTACCGAATATACACAAGAATAGTGGCACGACGATCACCTCAAAACGGAAAATGTGATCGAATGGCCTGGGATTGATTTCACGTTAAGGAACGCAACAAGATGGTCAAATCAAAGATAAAACTTCAGCCATTAGGGGATCGGGTTGTTGTACAACGCGATGAATCCCTAGAAGTAACTACGGGCGGTATAGTGCTGCCGGACAGCGCTAAAGATGCCCCTGCACGTGGAACCGTTGTTAGTGTCGGAGATGGGATTATGATGCCCGACGGCAGTCGCGTCGCCTTGCAACTTACCGTTGGGGCCCGCGTTATTTTCAGTAGCTACGGCGGGGAAGCCATCAATATTGATGATGAAGAATATTTGCTGATGCGTGAAAGTGACGTTTTAGCGGTAATCGAATAATTCTAGTTCGTGTTCAGCTTAGCTGGATATGTAAAACAAAACATAAACCTAACGCTTGGTGCACTAACAACACAGTTGGAAAACGAACCAAGTAATTAATTGATATTCAAGGGAGAGTAAATCTCATGGCCAAAATAATTGCCTTTGATCAAGATGCACGAGAGTCGATTCGCCGAGGTGTTTCCAAATTAGCACGAGCAGTAAAAGTTACGCTTGGTCCAAAGGGACGTAACGTCATTCTGCAAAAGAGCTTTGGTTCCCCTACGGTAACCAAGGACGGCGTGACAGTCGCCAAAGAAATCGACCTCGAAGATGTCTTTGAAAATATGGGAGCTCGCATGGTTCGCGAAGTTGCCAGTAAAACAAGTGATGTCGCCGGCGATGGCACAACAACAGCAACAGTTATGGCTGAAGCGATCTTCACCGAAGGTCTTAAGGCAGTTGTGGCGGGCGTCAATCCAATTCAAATGAAGGCTGGTATTGAACTTGCAGTCGACGACATTATTGAAAAACTACACAAGATGTCGATCAAAATCAAAAACCGCGATGAAATGGCTAATGTCGCTTCCATCGCTGCTAACAATGATCGTGAAATCGGTGATTTGCTTGCCGACGCCATGGCTAAAGTTGGTAAAGACGGTGTGATTACTGTTGACGAAGGCAAGAGCCTGACAACCGATGTTGAATGGGTTGAAGGTATGCAGTTCGATCGCGGTTACTTGTCTCCTTACTTCGTAACCGATTCCAACACTATGGAAGCTGTTCTTGAAGATGCCTATGTGTTGGTATTTGAAAAGAAAATTACAAATATCAAAGATCTCGTGCCGCTACTTGAGCAAGTTGCCCAACAGGGTAAACCGCTGTTGATCGTCGCAGAAGACGTCGAAGGCGAAGCATTGGCTACCTTGGTTATCAACCGCTTGCGTGGTTCGTTCCAATGTGTGGCTGTGAAAGCCCCTGGCTATGGCGATCGCCGTAAAGCGATGATGGAAGATATCTCTATCCTCACCGGTGGTACTGCAATTTTTGAAACGCTTGGCATCAAACTAGAATCCCTGAAACTAACGGACCTCGGTCGAGCTAAACACGTGATTGTCGACAAAGACAATACAACGCTTATCGAAGGTGGTGGTAAGAGCAGTGATATCAAAGCACGCATCGATCAGTTGCGTCGTGAAATTGATAATTCAACGAGTGACTACGATCGTGAAAAACTCGAAGAACGTCTAGCTAAGCTTTCCGGTGGTGTTGCAAAAGTAAACGTTGGTGCTGCTACAGAAACCGAAATGAAAGAACGTAAAGCTCGAGTTGAAGACGCTTTGCATGCTACGCGAGCTGCTGTTTCAGAAGGTATTTTACCAGGTGGCGGCGTTGCAGTATTGCGAGCATCTTCTAAAGTCAAACCAGCGGACTCGTTAACCGATGATGAAAAACTTGGCTACGATATCGTAGTCCGAGCGGTACGTGCTCCACTTAATACTATCGTTGCCAACGCTGGGAAAGACGGCGGAATCATCTGTGAACGCATCCTCAGCGAATCCGGAAACTTCGGCTATAACGCTCTGACAGATAAGTTTGAAGACCTAGTCAAAGCTGGCGTTATTGATCCCACTAAAGTGACTTGTACCGCTTTGGCGAATGCTGCTAGTGTAGCAACTCTTTTGCTGACAAGTGACGCTTTGGTTGCTGATAAGCCTAAGGATTACGACGGTGGCCATGGTGGCGATTACGATCTTTATTAAGAACTAAAGAGCCCTCAAGCGGCAAATTGAATTTAACGAACCGACTGTGATGTGCGAGCATTGCGGTCGGTTTTTTTATTCCCGTGTAGTGACCGTCTCCGCCGAACGAGGATAGCCGCCTGTTAGACAACGGCTTGCCGATCGACGGGGGCAAAACACTCGACGCCGTCTATTTGCCAATACAGAAGGTGCTGAATATTTCCTCGAGGATGTCGTCGTTGTAGACGGTACCGACGATCACGCCGAGGTGATGCAAGACTTCACGTAATTCCGCTGCTAGCAATTCGTCGCCTTGTTCCGTACTGCACAACCCCAACGCTCGTTCAATGCTAGTCGTTGCGTGCAACAACATCTCCTGGCATCGCGAGGCCGTTTGCTGCAAGATGATTGCTTCCCCCGATTGGCGTTGTAAGCGTACGGCTATGAGTGTCTTTAATGCCGCGAGTCCCTCCTCGTGTCCGGATTTGACAGAGGTCGTGACATCAGCAACCTCAGTGGAATCGAAATCAGCGTGATCGCCTTTGGTTTGTACCACAATACGAGCATGCGGTGGTGCCGTCTGTAACTGTTGCCTTTCCCACGGTGACAGTTGCCTCACGCCATCAATGCATAAAATCTCAAGATGAGCATACCGTTGTTGCTCGCTAGCCATTTCTCGCGCCTGTTGTTCGATCACGCTTTCACTTACAACAGCGGACTCGATACCCGCTGTATCAATTAACAAGCAGGGCATTCCGTTTAGCTGCAGCGACTGCGAGACGTAATCACGTGTTGTTCCAGCGATTTCAGAGACAATGGCCAATGGTTGTTCTGCGAGTGCATTAAACAACGTACTCTTACCCGCATTCGCTTCACCTCGTAGAACAATGCGATATTCCATGCCACTAACGAGTCGTTGTTCTAGTTGTAAAGCGATAGCCACTAATTCCTGATGCACATTACCGACTTGCTGTTTAATTTCGTCTCGTGCAATGAACTCGATGTCTTCTTCCGCAAAATCCAGTCCCGCTTCTAGATGGGCAAGCATTGTCAGGAGTTGTTGCCGTAGAGTTTCAAAGCGTGAGTTGAGTCCGCCGGCGAGTTGTGAAAGCGCAAGGTCAAGTTCTTTTTTATCCCGCGCATCGATCACTCCCAATACTGCTTCGGCTTGCGTCAGGTCAATCCGCCCCGCTAGAAACGCTCGCAAGGTAAATTCGCCAGGTTGTGCTACTCGAATACAATTGTCTTGTTCGGTGTCCGTCGCCGATGATTGAGTGTCCAGACAAATGGTATTAAGGATAAATTGTAAAAGTGGCCCCGCTCCCGGCAGATGCAGTTCTGCGGAGGACTGTTGAGTATAGCTTCGCGCATCCGGCCAATAGTAGAGATCCGCGGGGACACTGGGGAATCCGTCTAAGTTACGTGTAGCAACTCGATAAACGGTCGCTGAAGCCGCGGAGGCGACGATTGACTCAATATCGGCAATGACGCGTCCGAGGGCAGGTTCTACGTCTGGACCGCTTAAACGAATGATCCCCCGCTGTGCGGCGCCTGCAGCAGAGGCAATTGCGACAATGGTATCCTCGGTAGAAAACATATCTCAATTTCACCAAGCTTGCGGAAGTGCGCCAGTCGATTATCGTCGACGACGTCGGTTGCCTTTGAGGTTATCAAGTTGTTTACGACGGTCATTGTCGCCACCTTTGGCTTGTTGACGTTGCTGTTGCTCGGCCATCTGAGCCATACGATGCATGAAGCCCGGTTTCTTTTTCTTGTTTTTCTGTTTTTCGGCTAAGGCTTCTAAATAAGCATCTGGGTCACGGACTTTTGGCAACATCTTACGTTCTAGCAGGCCCCAAGTACTGGATGCGATAAAGTAGATGCAAAGCCCGCTGGCGACTCGGAAAAACATAATACCCATAAAGAGCATCATGAATTTCATCATTTTTTGTGCCATCTTCTGAGTGTCGTCGGTTGTTGGCGGAGCGTATATTTTTTGTTGCAACATGAATAACGCAATGGTGATTATTGGCAGCAAGTTGACGTACGGTCCTAGGAACCCGCCACGATTTATGAAGATTGCGGATTGTTCGCCCCAGTAAACGAGCATGTCTGGACCAGCCAGGTTGGTACACCAATTTAGCCCGTCCAGCAGTGGTTCGCCTCGCAGTTCAGTGTTGACCATGATAGTGCGATAGAGCCCAAAAAAAATCGGCATTTGGAAGAATACGGGCAAGCATCCGCTCAACGGGTTGTAACCGTATTTACCAAAGAGTTCTTGCGTCTTGAGTGATTTCTTTTGAGCGTCATCTTTGTATTTGTCGCCAATTCGTTTCATTTGAGGCTTAAGGAATCCCATCATTTGGGCGCCGCGAACTTGCTTTCGACTCAATGGATGCAAACACGCTCGAACCATGACTGTTAGTAAGATAATGGCGATTCCGTAATTGCCGAATATGCTATAGAAAAAGCTAAGAATGCTACCGAGCACCAATGCAATGCTTCGAAACCAACCATATTCGATAAGTCCGTCCATTTGATAGTTAGCAAGGACGTCGTCATTTTTTGGACCGGCGAATATTTGAAAATGTTGAGAGTGCCGAGCCTTGGGCTCTAATATAATGTGCTTGCTCTGTACAAAAAATGAAGTATTGGGAAGCTCCGCCGTCTTTTTGTTTGTTGCCAATACGGCCAAACTAGTTTCCGCGGGGAAACTTCTTGCTTCTTTGAGCACCATCGACTGCTCCGACTCAGCAGGATCGTCATTAGCGGAAGGGGGAGTGCTAAAGCCGACCGCGAAGAATTGTGAATCGGAAACAATATACTGATAGAATTGGTCTCCAGGTTCGATCGGATTGAGCAGTGATTCAAAGGGCACGTCCACGTTTTCTTGAGCGTATGCAACGATGTCAGCACCACGCAAATCGTCTTCCTCACCGTTGATTTTCCATTTGATATCTCGCTTTTTGGACGTGGAGGTCCACCAAGTTTCATTGATGATATTGTTACCGCCATCTTGCCGAAACACGATGCTTTGACGTGCGCTTGAAAGATTCGTAAACGCGAGGTCAAGGTCAAGATGATAAGGCAACTCTTTTGTCGGATCGGCTAATGTAAATCGTTTGGTGATTTTTAGTTCAGCAGACGTGCTGTCACCTTGGATATCATCACTTGATTCACTTTCAGTGTCTGCCGCGTCTTTATCTTGTTGCGGCAACGTCACGACGATAGTGAATTCGATATAGTTAGCGTCATTGTCAATTTTCACATCCCAAATGCTGTGGCGCATTGAGGCGATGTTGTCGAGTTCGCTGTCTGCCAGCGCCGCACTGGTGTTATTGATTTGGACGAGCGACGTCAAAAACGAATAGGGTGCTTCGCGAAAAGGCATTGTGTCAGGATCAGGATCGATAATCTCCAAAGGACGCTGACCAAGCGTCGTGGTAAACGTCAACTTGGCGGCAAGATTGTCGTCACGCACCACCTCGATATCGATTTCCTGAGCTGGTTGGGTCTGTTGCAGTATGTTCTGCAAGTCGTCAGCCTTGGTGATTTCGTGGCCGTTGAGACTAGTGATGATGTCACCGATTTGTAGTCCCGTAATCCCTGACTTCGTAGTAGCTAATGCGGCGGGTGTGCCATCGGCAACAACTCGGATTTTCGCTCCCGGTGGGTTACCGGTGTCAGTTGCTGCTAGATATCCCAGATAACCGTATTTAAATTCAATGACGCCGTATTTTAGGGCGTCGCGGTCATTGACGTTGCGTTCGACGAGTTCGAGGCGTTCTAGGGCAGCACCACGATTCGAAAAATAGGCGATATACTTTTGCGAGGCAGCAGGGTCATAAGAACCAATTGCGATAATCTGCTCGTCTTGCTGCGTACCGATAATTGGCGCTGTTGGTGCTGTATCCAACTCCGCTGCGGCTGCCGCTTGTTGCTCGAGTTCCTGTTTCTGAGCCGCCGGATCCTTAGGTCCGATGTCAAAAAATCGCATGACAATCTGCATGCCCAACATCATCATTGCCATAATCAGCAAAAAACGGAGGAGTTGATTCTTATCCACCTGTGTATCCTTGGGTAATCGAGTATTAGGTAAACAGCCATTCTGACGCAGTTTGGTCAGTCTGCAAAGGCGTAATCAAGTCCAGCGTTTCATTTTCCGTCGTGTAAACGGTCCCCGAGGAACTTGTCGAGGTCACTGATAGCGTAGATTTTTTGGGATGTCAGAGAGACATCATATTTAATTCTACGAAATTCGATACTGTTGTCAGCATCGTCAAGTATGACATAGGAACTGCGGCAGTCTCCGTCGCGTGGTTGTCCGATACTACCGACATTAATCATCGATTTCTCATCAGTGAGTTGGTACTTGAAATCGATTTCTGAGGGGCTTAAGAATCGGAAATCTTCCGTGAAAACTCCCGGAATATGCGTGTGCCCTTGAAAACAGTATTGCGGGATGAGAGAGAATATCTTTTCCATTTTGCGGCGATTATGGATGTCTTCGGGAAACACGTATTCATTGAGTGGACTGCGAGCACTGCCATGGACAAACAGATAATTCCCGACTTGCTTGGTACGAGGTAGTTCAGCAAGGAACTGCCAACGTCGTTTCTGGTCGGCGTTATTGGCATCCGTACATTCGAGTTGTTGGCGTGTCCAAAAAATCGCACGTTCGGCTGTACTGCTGAATCCTGCGGGATCGAATAGGGCAGCTTGATCGTGGTTACCCAGAATGCAAAGATCGAAATTCATGACAGCGTCGATACAGGCTTGTGGGTCGGGACCATAGCCGATGACATCTCCGAGACAGAAGATAGTTTTAATACCTTGGTCTTCGATGTCTGCGAGGACGCATACTAGTGCGTTCAGATTACCGTGAATGTCACTGACTAACGCTCGTTTCAATGCGTAGAATCCTGTCGCTTTTTTAAGGCCTGTTATCTGCCGGCTTTTAAGCGATCGCCGAGAGAATTATGTAATTGTTCGATGCTATATATTTTACGCGCAGTTTCGTCGTAAGCATAGCTGAGCCGGCGGAATTGTAGCTGATTCGTTTCCGAATCAAAGATGGTATAGCAACTACGTGGGTCTTCATCGCGAGGTTGTCCAACACTACCGACATTGATCAACGCTTTTTCGGATCCGAGTTGAATTTCGTAGTCACATTCGTCAGGAGTAATAAAATCAAAGTCATGCGTAAAAACACCTGGGATGTGTGTATGCCCTTGGAAACAGTATTGGGTAACGCGGCTGAAAATTGCTTCGAGTTTCGGGCGTTTATAGACGTCCTCGGGAAACACATACTCATTGGTTGGTTCACGGGCGCTGCCGTGGACAAATAAGAGGTTGCCTTCACTGTGTTGCTTAGGCAATTCACCTAAGAACTCAAATCTTTTATCGGCTTGTTTTGAATTGCCAGCGGATTTTTCTAGCTGATCACGTGTCCAGTATACCGCTTGTAGAGCGACTGGATTGAATCCATCCGGGTCAAACAGTGTCGCTTCATCATGGTTGCCGAGGATAGTAATATCACACGAACGCATCACCTCATCGAGGCACTCGCGAGGATTGGGCCCATAGCCGACGATATCCCCGAGGCAAAATATGCGCGGAATTTGTTGTTCACGGACATCCGCCAGCACGGTTTGCAGTGCCTCAAAGTTTCCGTGGATGTCGCTGATTAATGCTGTTTTCACAATGACCGTTTAATGTATGCAGGTTACAATTTGTAACTATTAATAGAATTGTTTTTTCTCAATGAATCAATACCTTGGGCAGCTAGATTAATTATTCGCGTTTTGTGGTTTGTAGACAACCAAAGAATTGATTCACGCGCGCAACCGCGTTCGCCAAGTAATGTTACGACTATATATAGGTATCGGATAGAAGTTTGAAAATACTAGGCCTTGAAACCACCGAACGACGGGCTACCGTTACCCTCTTGGATAATTGCGAAGTGGTTGTCGATATGACACTCGGCGAC
Organism: uncultured Planctomycetaceae bacterium; assembly: GCA_963934735.1. Taxonomy (GTDB): domain Bacteria; phylum Planctomycetota; class Planctomycetia; order Pirellulales; family Pirellulaceae; genus UBA721. Next base: position 7,206 of record CAWVZW010000063.1, on the reverse strand, counting down.
GAAGCACGCTCGGCTAGTTTGTTGGCTCCAGGAATTCAATCGGCATTACTACAGGCCCAGTGGCAAGCGACGGACCTCGACCGAATTGCTGTCACGGTTGGTCCGGGGTCGTTTACGGGACTGCGCGTTGGTGTAACCACGGCAAAAACTCTAGCGTATGCATTGGGTATTGATGTGATTGGAGTGAACACGTTAGCAGTGTTGGCGAGTCAAGTTGACCACACGGGCGCCGTGGAATCTGTGATGGACGCGCAACGCAATGAAGTGTTTCGCCAACGCTTTGAAGTATGCGATGGTGTCGCTGTAGCGTGTGGTGATGTCACGATAGAAGATGATCTGCAGTGGCAGCAAGAGATAGAAACGAACGTTGTTGTTACGGGTCCGGTGCTGAAAAAACTGAAACCCCTATTTACTCGTGATATACAAACAGCCCCGACCTCGCAGTGGATACCGCTCGCGGCAACGGTCGCTCGACTTGCCGCGAACTTAGAACCTGTCGGCACCCCGTTTGAACTCAATCCGATCTATTATCGCAAGAGTGCTGCTGAGGAAAAACGGGCCGATTGATATCCCGCAGTAATACAAGATCGCACAAATTAACAAGAATGCGAATCAGTTTAGAGTGCTTCTAGGACTTGAGCGGCTGCGTCAATCGTGTTTTGAATGTCGCTTGTCGTATGAGCGGTTGAGATAAACATCGCTTCGTACTGACTACAGGGTAGATAGACCCCGTTTTGGATCATGCCCCAAAAGTACTTCCCGAATTGTTCCGTGTTACATTCCGCTGCGTCAGCCCAACTCGTCACCGGCCCGGAATGAAAGAACAGGGTCAACATACTGCCGACTCGTTGTACACAACACCGTTTGCCGGCTGCATCGGCTACCGTCTGCAGGCCTGTTGCGAGTTGTTCGCCAAGTTCTTCTAACGCGGCATAGGGCGAGTTGTCACGTAGTTCGGTGAGCGTCGCAATTCCGGCGGCACAGGCAATCGGATTGCCGCTGAGTGTACCAGCTTGAAAGATCTTACCGGCGGGTAAAATATGGTTCATGATTTCCGCTTGTCCACCATAAGCTCCGATCGGCATACCGCCGCCGACGATTTTTCCGAGAGTTGTGATGTCTGGCGAAATATCCAACAACGTTTGGGCGCCGCCATAGCCCACGCGGAATCCAGTCATCACTTCATCGCAGATCAATAGTGCTCCGGCGTCTTGAGTACACTTGCGCAAGGCAGTCAAAAATTCTTGATGTGGAACGACACACCCCATGTTACCTACGACTGGTTCAAAAATGACTCCCGCGATATTCGATCCGTGCTCGGTAAACGCTTGTTCCAATCCCGCAGCGTCGTTATACGCTAATATCAGCGTGTCTCGACTGGTACCCGCAGTCACTCCTGGTGAATCAGGGACTGCTAGTGTTGCAGCAGCACTACCCGCGGCGACTAATAAACTGTCAACGTGGCCGTGATAGTTACCTGAAAACTTGACGATGATATCACGCTGAGTATATCCGCGGGCGAGTCGAATGGCGCTCATCGTCGCCTCGGTCCCCGAGTTCACTAGACGCACTTTTTCGATGGAGGGCACAGCGTCAATGATTAACTGGGCGAGGTCATTTTCACCGCAAGTAGGTGCGCCGAAACTAGTTCCTTTGTCGACCGCCGCATGCACCGCTGCTTTGACTTGCGGATGTTGATGCCCGAGGATCATTGGTCCCCATGAGCCGATGTAATCAATGAGTTGGTTCCCATCGACGTCAAAAAGATAGGCGCCTTCGCCACGATCCATGATAAGTGGTGTTCCGCCAACGGCACCAAACGCTCGAGCTGGACTGTTGACGCCGCCTGGCATCAATGTCTGCGCTTTTTGAAATATCGCTTCGCTTTGAATGTGATTCATGGTGTTGCTTTGTTGTACTTGATATTGTTAGGTTCGATTGATTCTGAAAAACGAGTCTTATTGAAGTCGCTGAGCTACATCTTTGGCCCAGTATGTTAAGAGGATGTCGGCCCCAGCTCGGTGCATCGCTAACAGTGTTTCATCGACGACTGCAGTTTCGTCGATCCAACCATTCGCTGCTGCCGCTTTGACCATGCTATATTCGCCCGACACATTGTAGGCTGCAAGTGGCACACCTGGAAAAGCTTGTCGCACTCGAGTAATAATGTCCAAATATGCTAATGCCGGTTTGACCATGACAAAATCAGCGCCTTCTTGGAGGTCCAGTTGTACTTCGCGTATCGCTTGATCGGCTAAGGCACTCGGGTCCATTTGATAACTGCGGCGGTCGCCGAACTGTGGAGCACTTTCAGCAGCATCTCGAAACGGTCCATAATAGGCGCTGTTGTATTTTGCCGAGTAGCTCATGATTGGTATGTGTTGAAAACTAGCTAGGTCCAAGGCGCTACGAATCGCTTGGACCATGCCATCCATCATGCCGCTCGGAGCGATGATGTCTGCACCTTGTTGAGCATGGGATACAGCTTGTTGGCCTAGGAGTGTCAATGTAGCGTCATTGTCGACATCCATGATCCCCGTCTTGTCGTGCAAGATTCCACAGTGTCCGTGGTCGGTGTATTCGCACATGCAAATGTCAGTCATCACCAGCAAATCGGGTGTAACGTCTTTGATGGCAGCGATAGCCTGTTGAACAATTCCATTGTCATGTAAGGCCGCCGTCCCCTGGGAATCTTTACTTTCTGGAATCCCGAAAAGTATGACGCCGCCGATCCCCAAATTTTGTACTGCTTGTGCTTCAGCTGCTAATTGATCTAGCGACAATTGAAACTGACCTGGCATCGAGGAAATTTCATCGCGAATCGCGGTGCCGCTGCGGACGAACAACGGCAGAATTAATGAACCGGCGTGCAGTCGTGTGTGTTGACACAATTGGCGTACCGTTGGATTGTACCGCAGTCGACGCATACGTGACTGCGGAAATTGGGCACCGGGATTTGAAGAATCCGTGGACATAATGTTTTGTTGAGTGAAATAGACGCGTTGTAGTTAACGATGTACGTAAAATAAAAGGAGTTTTGCTACGTCAAAATAGCGCAGTAAATAAAGTCCTCTGGTACATTATGGCTTCTGTTTTACGTGTTTGGTGAAAATCTTACGCCAAAAAGCACCAAGAAACAGTGTTTGACAGCAATGGTTGCAATATAAACCGTATGGAATATGCGATGTTTGGATTTTTAGGAATCAATAAACCACCGGCAATGACCTCACGGAGTGTCGTTAATGTCGTGCAACGGCTGGTAAAACCCCATAAAGTTGGGCATGCGGGTACCCTCGACCCACTTGCAACCGGAGTACTGATCGTGGCCGTTGGAAAAGCCACTCGCTTGATGCAACACGTGCACACCTTGCCGAAAACATATCGCGGTACGTTTCAGTTGGGAATGCGGAGCGACACTGAGGATATTGAAGGGGAGATTCAAACGGTCGAGAATCCTCGGCAACCGAGTACGGATGAAATTCAGGCAGTTGTGGATGACTTTCAGGGCACTCAAAGCCAACAACCGCCTGTTTTTTCGGCTTTGAAAATTAAGGGACAGCGGGCCTACTCTATAGCCCGGCAAGGCAAAACCGTTAAGCTGGAACCTCGCGAAATCACGATCCACCGCATTGGCTTGAAAGAATATGAATTCCCGTTTTTTACGGTGGATGTGCAGTGCAGCACTGGTACATATATTCGGTCGCTCGGCAGAGATATCGGTGAACGACTTGAATGCGGAGCGGTAATGACCGAGTTAGAGCGGACGGCGATCGGCAGGTTGACGGTTGAGCAGTGTAGTGAACTAGATTTTGAGGATGTTCAGAGTGTGCAACAAGTGTTGCGTAATCCGTTGGAATTACTTGACAACGTTGAAACAATGGCAGTCACAGCGGCACAGATCGTTGAGTTAGGTTGCGGACGAGAGATTGAATTAGACGTTCAACAACAAAGCGGATTAGAAAGCAACGAAGTATTTGCAGTGAATGCACAGGGTCGCCTAGTCGCGATTCTCTCGTCCGGGGAACCTGCTACTGCTGGTCTGATGCGAATGCGTCCTATTAGGGTTTTTGACTGCTAATACCCCTGAAATTTGGCATAACCCCTACAGCCCATTAAGTTTTTGCCTTGGGGAATTCTGGATATAGCTTTGAGGCGTTTTTTTCGTGCTTCTAACGCTATTGGGTGGAACACTTGAGGTATGCAGTGACGAAGCATGTGTTATTTCTCGCTGCTAATACCTACAAAATATTGGGTCGTAATCCAAAAGGATTGTTTTTACGATCATCTTATAAGCATGGACGCTTGAAATTAGAATTCATCAATAGCGGTGTCCATGTCGGAACGAAATCTGAAACAAGACTTGATTGCATTGACGATTGGAGCTTTCGTTGTATTTTTAGCAACGGCGCTGATAACGTACCATGCAAACGATAAAGTCGAACCACTGATCGCTCCTTTGAACCATCTGTATCAAGCAGACGTTGTTCAATACCCTCAAAGTACGTTTGTGCAAAACATGTGTGGACCACTCGGAGCAACGACCGCTGACCTGCTCTATAGCCTGTTTGGTTTTGGTGCTTGGTACCTAGTGGGTTCATTAGGCTTGCTCGTTGTGGCATTACTGCGACGTGCGGAAGTTGATTCACCTGCCATTAGAATTGGTGGATGGGCAGTTTCATGCGTTGGAGTTTGTACTTGTTTAGCACTGACGATACCATTAGTTACCCCTGGCCCTGTATATGGTAGTGGTGGAATGCTTGGTGCCATGACACACGCAGTGTTAACTGGATCTTTTGCTACCACCGGTGGTTTGATCATTGGTTTGAGTATGGTCTTTGGTGGTATGATGTTGGCAACTGATTATATGTTGATTGGAATTACTACGACTTCCTTGAAATATATTGTTAAGACGTTTGATCTCCTCTTCGTTTCTTCGACTCGTTACCTTTGGCAGCATCGACCGACAGGTCTCCCACGGCGCCACGGTAAGGTCTTAGACGTGATTGATGTTGATGATCTCTCTGGTTTTGAAGCCGATACTACAGACGCGTTGTCGGTACGTATCTCGGGACGCGACGAGATTGTTGAGCACGATGATGTGGGACTGGATGCATTTGCCCATCTTGATGAAATTGATGAAATGATCGAAGCCGAGGTTGTCGACGAGGAAGAAGAGGTCGTGATTGCACCACGAAAACGCCAGCGTAAGAAGTTACCACGGCCTCATTTCAAAATCCGTCGCAAGCAATCTCAAAACCAAGCACCAGTTGCTACTGGTTCCCCAGAAGAGAGTGAACGTGCGCGTTTGATGAGCTCTCTTGAAAAGGCAAGTGTTAGTGCCGAGCAATTTTCGGGCTATGAAATACCAAGCCAACAATTGTTGGATACGCGGGTGACCATTGATTATGACACACAAGAAAAACAGATACGTAAGAACGCAAAAACGTTGGAAAAGACATTCAACGAATTTGGTTTCGACGTGAAAGTTGTAGATGTTGAAACGGGACCCGTGATCGCTCAATACGAAGTTGCACTGGCCGCTGGGTTGCGGTTGAGCAAAATATCTGGCTTGGCCGATGACTTAGCAATTGCGTTGCGTGTACCGAGTGTACGCATCGTTGCGCCAATCCCTGGAAAAAATACGGTCGGAATTGAAGTGCCAAATGCTGAGCAGCAATTGGTGCGTATGCGTGAAGTGATTGAAGATGCCAATGGCAAAAGCGCGAAAATGAACATCCCAATTTTCTTGGGTAAAGATGTTGCGGGCAACAGTTTGACAGTTGATCTGACCAAGATGCCGCACCTATTGATCGCCGGACGAACCGGTTCAGGGAAATCTGTATGTCTACACACGATCGTCGCTTCGATTTTGATGGCACGTAAGCCAGATGACGTCCGCCTGTTGATGATCGACCCCAAGATGGTGGAGTTGTCGATATACGGTCAATTGCCGCACCTAATGCACCCAGTCGTCACCGATATGAAAAAAGCTGAAGCGATCCTTGCTTGGGCTGTCGAGAAAATGGAAGAACGCTATCGTTTGTTAGCACAAACCAAAGTTCGCCATATCACGAGCTTTAATGAACTAGGCGAAGAAGAAATCCGCAAGCGGCTTGGCCCTAAGATTGCTCAAATGGATGAAGTTCCGACTCATATGCCATTTATTGTGATTATCGCCGATGAACTTGCTGACCTGATGATGACCGCTGGTAAAGATGTTGAGCAGCACATTATCCGTCTGGCACAAAAAAGTCGAGCGGTTGGGATTCACTTGATTCTAGCGACTCAGAAACCAACCGTGGATGTGATCACCGGACTGATTAAATCCAACTTGCCGGCGCGGTTGGCGTTCCAAGTTGCCAGTCGTATGGATAGTCGAGTTGTGCTTGATGAAGGCGGAGCAGAGAAGTTGCTGGGCAACGGTGACATGCTGTTTCTGTGGCCTGGTACAAGTACAGTGATTCGTGGGCAGGGAACTTTTTTAGCCGACGATGAAATTCAGGCGCTCGTCGATCAGTGCTCTCAAGTGGAACAGGATTTTGAGCACGAATTAGTGACCTTGAAAGTTGATGCTGAGAACGATTTGGATCCAAAAACTCTACGCAAACGTGACGAGTTGTATGAAAGTGCGATTGAGGTTGTATTGCGCGAAGGTCGTGGTAGCTGTTCGCTGCTACAACGAGCACTGGGGATTGGCTATGGTCGGGCCGCACGTTTAGTGGATTACATGGCTGAAGATGGGATTGTGGGCGACCACAATGGATCCAGTGCACGTGAGGTGCTGTTGACTATGGAGGAATGGGATGCGATGCAAAACGCTTCCGAGGTCATGAACGACGAAAAAATGGAAGATGCAGAACTTATGATGGAATATGATTCTGAGCTAAACGATGAAGACTGCCTCGACGCAGAATGGGATGACGATGAATTCGCTGAAGACTCAGAATGGGAAGATGCTGAAGATGAAGGCGATGTTGAGTGGGAAGAGCAAGAGGCAGAAGAAACGGTATCGATTTCCATGCAATCTTCGCTGGTCGCCGAGACGGATGATGACGTAGAAGACTGGGCAGATGAACTCGATTCGGAATATAATGATTAGCTCCGGTATTGGCCGCAAATGACTCCGCACAACACTGCAAAAAGATGCTTGGATAAATGATTGTTGATCGCCTCTGCAATGCAGCTCAGTATTACTCGCTCGAACCT
>CAWVZW010000062.1:0-20245 GCA_963934735.1 uncultured Planctomycetaceae bacterium | reverse complement strand
CTTTTGGATCGGTTCCCCTTCAGCCAAACGATGGGGGCGCCCCAGTTGGTCGTGGATGATCGTTTTGGGATCGATACCGAAACGCCAGTAAATGGTTGCGGCCAGATCTGCCGGTGTGACGGCATCTTGTACAGGAAAGGCTCCGATTTTGTCACTCGCGCCCCAAACCGCGCCCCCTTGGATACCACCACCGGCCAAAGTGAGGCTGTAACAATCAGGCCAGTGATCTCGTCCGGCATTACCGTTTATCTTGGGGGTTCGACCGAATTCGCCAAGTGCGACTACCAGAGTTGAGTCGAGTAGGCCACGTTCATCCAAGTCGTTAATCAATGCCGCATAGGCCTTATCCATCGGTGGTACCAATCGATTTTTGTGTTCCTTGAAATTCTGGCTGTGCGAATCCCAGTTTTGACCTTGTTGACGAAAATCGTATACGTTTACATAGGGAACTTCCGCTTCAACTAATCGACGTGCAAGTAATAAATTTTGACCTCGCATTTGGTACCCGGCCACGTTTCGAACGCCTGCCGCCGGTGCCTCCGGATACAGGCCGTAATTCTCACGCACGGCCTGCGGCTCTTCTTCTATTCGCAACGCTTTTGCTAAACGTTTCGATTGAATCAGATTCATGGCTCTTGTATAGAGTTTGTCTAGTTCCTGAGGTTGTTGATACGAATTGAGCAGATTGTCAGCGGTTAATTTCTTAGCAAGCGTGCGTCGTTCCTGCAGTCGACTAATCGACAGGTTTTCACGTCGGGTAAACAAATCTGCTTGGAAACTGACCTTAGCGGCATCGCCATTAATCTGAAACGGATCATACGCTGAACCCAAAAACCCGCCACCTTGGCATGGCGTATCCACTACATTATGGAAAACCCAGGGCAGGGCGGCGTGGGGGACTTCAATGGGCATGCCGCGACGCATGTAGGAAACACTCGCACCGTGACACGGGTAAAACTGTTCGATCGGTGCGAACTCTTCCCGATCACCCTGAGGTGACTGGCGACCGGTTAGTGATTCAGTTGACGCCGAGTCGTGCAAGCGATTTGTGTGATGCATGCTCCGAATAACGGCAATCTTATGCATGATTTTCGCGTGCGCTGGCAGCAGTTCACTCACTTGCAAACCCGGGACCGATGTGGAAATCGGCTTGAACTCGCCTCGAATATTAGTGGGTGCGTCTGGCTTGGTGTCGAACATGTCCAGATGACTTGGTCCACCATAATAGAAAATTACAATGCATGATTTGATTCGGGCAGCGGTTAAACCTGCCTGCTCGTCACCCATCGCATGGCGCCACATCAGAGGATTTAGGTTCAATCCTATACCACCGGCTGCGAGCTTCAGTACGTTGCGGCGATTGAGTTCCATGTTGATCCTTATTGGTGCACTTACAAGGTTGATCGTGACCCTCGTGCAGGGTGTTCATTGTAAACTAATGTTTACCTAAATGCCGTTTCGCTGGATTGGGGGTGTCGCTAAAGTCACTTGCTACAGTGTTTTCAGAGGAAAATGATTATAATCACTTCATCACTTTGTTAACTCGGCGGACTGTATATGTTTTACTCGGATGACGGTTTTGACGATATCTATGGACACCCTGAACTGCTTCCCCACAAGCTTAAGGGACTACGGGAAATCCGCTGTGATCAATGTGACCATGAGATGCAGGTCTTGGAACAATTTGAAGATGCATCGGTTCCCTGTGCTCAATGCGGTCAAGCGATCGTTCTTCATGGTCTTGGCCTAGAAATCCCAGAGGACACGAGTGAACTGAAGGCTGAGCTTCCGACCCCAGTTTTTAGCTATGAAGGTCTAAAACAGCGCCGAAAGGCACGTCGTTGGCGCGATTACAGGTATTGGGGTTTGGCAATGGTGATAATAGTAATTTACATTGCATCTGAAATTGCAGAGCGAATGTTTAGAGAACTCTAGTTTTAATATTCCGTACGGTGTACCGGTGTTTGTCACGGTCAGCGATTGTTTCCGTTCACAGTAGATCCTGAAGACGGTTTTGATTTCAGTCCGACCGTGTTCACTGCCATCACCCGGTAAGTGTATTTTTTTCCCGGTTCGGCATTCGTGTCCGTGAATTGCAACGGAGCCAGTGGCTGTGTGGGCGTATCGCTGTATAAGAGGTTCTGGAAAATTGGCCGTCCAAAAGAATTCTTGCCCTTTTCCGGAAGGTTGGCTAGAAATTGGCCGTCCCGCTCAATGATGAAGTGGGCTAGACCGCTCTCGAGATCAGCCTGTACTTGCCAGCGGAGCTGGTTTCCCGTGACTTGCAGGTTTGTTGGAGCGGGTGGCGGTGTGGTGTCGACTACGGCCGTGTCTTTCACGTACTGCATCCAGCCCCGAGCTACGCTGGCATTAGGGAACCAGGCGGCTTTCAACGGGTCTCCGTCATATTTTGCACTGGGGAACGCTTCGAAACCGGTTGGACTGGCCAGCCAGGCCTTGTCGGTCGGCATGGCGTTGAGTGGCTGGCCGCTGACTTTGGGAAGCCGAATTTGCAGGCAGGCATTGAGCCAGGGAATGGCAAAGTAACGTTGGTTGCCACACTCATGGGCTGTCAGTGGGTCTACCGATACTCCGATCAGTCCGCCTTTGCCACGCATGCCGTAGAAGAAAACTTCGTTCGCGGGCCAGACGCGTGCGAACCGACCATCTTTGACCGTGACACCTTCTTTGGTGCCTGGGTTACACATCACGGGTACCTGTAAAGCTGCGGCGGGCACGGTGTGAGGCTTGATTGAGGGTCGATCCGGGTTTGGATCTAATAGAGGCACTCCCGAGCGGAGCCAAGCAGCTGCTATGCGATGCGGATACAGCAGGACCATTCCGCCGGCCCAATGTCCACCGCCGCTGTGTCCCCACAAGGCCCAGGGAACCTTGGCGAGCTCTGGGTGTCCCGACTTTTTACCTAGATCGACTAGGCATTTCACAAATGTCTGAGCCGATCCGTTTCGCGGGTCGCACCAGAGTTGGCAGTCCGCTTGTTGTGGTTGCTCGTAGGCGGGGGCTAGCAGGGCGCAATCGTGTCTCCTGGCTAACGCCTGCCAATGCAGGTCAAAAGCCCCGCTTAAACCTGACTTGCAGGATCCCTCACCACAACCGTGTTGATGGACAATGACACCGCGTAGTGATTTTACACCCGGCGGAATCCAGATAGTGTAGTTGGCTGGGAAGCTCAATTCACCTGGTTGCTCTGAAGCTTCATAGCGGACTCGGTAGTAAGGCGGATCTGCCTCCGGAAAGACATCGTAGGGCGGATTTTGAGCCCACAATAAGGTCGGTAATGCGATCAGCAAGACTGCCCCGCGGTAGAGTGACGATAACGTTAACATTGGGTTCATAAAACGGTCTGCTGGAGGATGTTGGCGAAGTAGTTGGACTGACAAGTCGGTTATTTTAACATCTGAAGGTGGTGGAAAACATCACTGCAGCTGGTTTTACAGCGAGTGATATTCTAGAACTATCGTTCTAAGGTTTGGCGTGTTCAATCATGAAGTTCGTTAGTCCTTCATGATTAAACCAACCTTCCCACAGGTTGTGTCCCTGATCTTTGATGACTTCCACTCGGGCACTACCGCCAGCAGCGATAATGCGTTGGACAAGCAACTTAGAATTCGGTTCTAGCGGAACCACTCGGTCACTATCCCCTTGAATGTGAAAGATGGGCACTTTGGCCTTGGCCAGTGGCTCTAGTTGTTCAATGGGATTCAATTCCTGCAGCCGTTCTTGTAATTGCGCCGGTGTTAGTCCAAAGGCAGGAGCGGCCCGACTGACTCCGGGATAACTTGTCAGATTACAGACCGGGTAAATACCGGCGATGCCACCTACGGATTGGGGGTGTTTATTTGCCCAGCTATAGAGCATTAAACCGCCTCGACTGCGGGCTAGCAAAACGGGCTTGGTAGCGAAACGCTTGTTCGAAGTCAGTTCTTGATAAAGTGCTTGATATAACTTACGTCCTGTGGGACTGCCATAGGATTCCCCAACGTCGATACCGGCAATTGCAATCCCGTGTTCATGCAGCTTCGTGAACATCCAGGTTTCATGTTGTCCCGGTAGTCCCTGCCCTAGCGTAGGAGCATACCAAACCCACGGTATAGGCTTTGTTTTATCGGCTTTAGGCGGAATCATGGTGAAGGCGTTATGTTCTTTGAGCTGGAAGTTCACTCGTGTTAGAAAAACGTTCTTCTCGGCACACATTGTTGTAGCGGTCATTAAACAGATGGCGATATAAAGCATCCAACGTGACATAGTATTCATCCGCCCTGACAATGATATATCCGCTTGCTTTGATGATCGTGATGGCAGAGATTTTCCATTTATAGAGATCAGATCGGCATCGTCAGTAAGTAATATTTCGGACAAATCGACGTCAGTACTGCCGACAGACTTCAATTCATCCAAGAAGGCGTTTAGTTGATCTTCCATCTATGGTTTGTTTCCACGAATAGGAATTTCTGAGTCCATGAGGTTTTATGATAAATTAGTTTAACCCCCTACAAAAGACCTTGTTTCGTATAAAGAGCATAGTGTTGACGGAATCACTAGATTCTTCAATATATTCTTTCCAGATATGATTTCCGCGATGCGGCCCCCAAAACCTCCCGCTACTTTCGCTGCGAATTCTTCAATTGGTCTTTAAAGAACACGTCGGCCGTTTTGATCAGCTCCTCAAACCAGATTTGTTTTCCCACAAACGAATGCGGTGCATCCTGAACGAGCGTCAGTTGGGAGGGGATACCGAACCTCTTCATGTGCCGTCGAAACAAATCTGCATGGGTACTGGGATCATCTGTTTCCCCCGCCAGAAAAGAGCAGGGTGGGTCGGCCTTATCGAGGTGATATAGCGGCGATGCGAGTCGATACGATGCAGGATTGTCTTGTTGGGCGCCGCTGAGAAACTGTCTCCAGATATCACCCCGATCGGCGCTAGCAGAAATCATCCGCGTTCTCTCGGATAACAGGTCCGTCTGAGCGCCTACGGGCACGGCCGCCTGTATCGCGCTGCTGAATTCGGCATTTCCACCTGCGCCTTCAAGTTCCGGTACATCGGCTGACGTCGCGAGCAACGCCGTCAAGTGTCCGCCTGCGGAAAGCCCGATCGCACCGATATTCTCGGTGTCTATACCGTACTTTTTGGCATTTGCTCGCAAGAATCTAACTGCTGCTTTACAATCGTGGATTGCTGCCGGAAAAGGGGCTTCGCCACTCAGGCGATACGAGATCGTGGCGGCGACATAACCCCGCGCTGCGAGTGCCTGAGCGACCTTTTCATGATTGATTCGATTCCCTTTGGCCCAACCGCCGCCATGAATGCAAACCACCGCGGGCAATTCTCCCCAGACTCCTTGCGGTCGATAAATGTCCATTTCCAGCGTGCGATCACCATATCGTGCATAGGTCACATTCGGATTTGCATACAGCCGATTCAGTGTCTCTTGGGGAATCTCGGTTCTTCCGTCGGCTCGAGGTTGCGGTGGAGCTTGTCCCGCCGGCCGCGCGTCGAGTCGCATTTCCTCCTGAAACAAAATAGCCATTCCACGCAGTTTGCGGGCGATTGCCTGATTGCGCACCAGTTTTGATTCCGCGGGATCTTCCGAAAGATTGTACAGCTGCAGGCTCGGATTCAAGTAGAGCTTCCAGTGGCCCCAGCGTACGGCGGCCAGCGCGCCCTGACTGCCATGATAAAAGAAGGCGTCATTGTATTCGGTGCGACTGATCAGCGGAGCCCATTCTCCGCGAGGATTCCACCGACGTCGAAGTGGGACCGCCGCGTTGAGTGATTTTTTCATTCCGGGTGGCGGCACGATCTTGGTTTCGCCCTTTAGGAGTGGGCTGATATCGCGCCCGTCAATGACGCGGCCTTCGGGAACCTGGATTCCGGCGAACGTGGCGAGCGTCGGATACCAATCCATTGCCCGCACGACTGCCGACGACTCCGCGGTTTGTATGCCTAATCCCGGACCCCAAGCGATCGCCGGCACGCGTATGCCGCCTTCGTAGGTCGACAGTTTGCGTCCGCGTAACTTCTGTTGGGGCGTACGACCTGGCCCGCGGCCATTGTCCGAGGCGTAGACGACGATCGTGTTGTCGTCGATTTTCAGCCGTTTCAAGGTATCAAAAATTCGACCGACGTTATGATCGAGTTCCTGAATGGCATCGCCGTATTCACCCCAGTTTGAGCTGCCCTTGAATGCTTCGCTGACTCCGAGCGGATTGTGGAGCATGGTGTGCGGTAGATAGAGAAAGAACGGGCCTTGCTTGTTCTTCTCGATAAACTGAATCGCCTCGTCAGTGTAGACTTGAGTCAGTTCTGCTGGATCGGCCGGACGTTTGACGACATCCTCATTACGCATCAAGGGCACGCCGCCGTCTTGCTCAAAATACACGATCTCGACCGGGTCGAGGTTGTGGAGGAGTCCGAAATAGTAATCGAACCCCTGATTACGGGGTAGGAAAGGTTCGTGAAATCCGAGATGCCATTTTCCGATACAAGCGGTCGCGTAGCCATTGTCCTTAAGTAACTCGGCGATTGTCAGTTCGTCAGGATGAATGCCGGATGGCGAATCTGCCCGATGCACCCAAATTTCGTTGCCCACGCGGCGGGGGTAACACCCAGTCAATAAGCCCGCGCGAGATGGACTACAGATCGGGGCTGCGGCGTAATAGTCCGTGAACCGCACACCGTCAGCAGTCATGGCATCAATGTGCGGAGTCTCTACCTCGGTCGCTCCGTAACAACCGAGATCGTAATAACCCTGATCGTCAACAAAAATAAAGACAATGTTGGGTTTGCGGGCTGCAGTGACATCGGCCGCTGTAACAATGACCGGAATCGGCAATAGGGATACCAGACAGATTAGTAATCTTAAAATGGTTTTCATTTACTTTTCAGGGGAACGATGGTTAGACAAAACAGTGAACGTGAAATGATCATATTTAAAATTGCAACATGTAATATACCCCGCTGAAAACAATTTTCCAGATGTGGCCAGTGAAACGTGTCGAATCCTGCGAGCCTTGTGAAACAGACGGAAATCGAGCATTCACGGCCGCATTACATGAGGGATGTCATTCGCTGTGGGAGGGTGCTAGGATAGTAAAATGGGCAGTCGCTAGCAGATATCCACCATTGTCAAAAGAGAGTCTGGTTAGCAAGAGATTCCCTCTCCGCCAGATTTTAGCTATTCGTACAGAGGAAGATAATGCATTTGCAGAAATCTAGTTTTGCCCTGTTACTACTGTTGGGCATGGCCTTTACTGGACCGTCTAAAATATTTGCTGAGCCGGTGGAGCGAAAGTTTGTCACCAGTGAGAGACTCTACCTTGGAACACAGAAAAACAGCTCTGCTTCCATTCGTATCGGGGATCTTGATGGCGATACGAATCCCGATATCGTCGTCGCCAACGGACGACATTGGCCCCAACAAAATTTTCTATTTTTCAATCAGAGACGAGCCCAATTTAAACTTGTACGACCTCTGGGTCAGGATCTAGTTGCTTCCTACGCCACAGAACTCGCAGACCTCGACAACGACGGTGATCTTGATATCGCCGTCGGCAATGATACTGCCCCCAACGCAATTTTCCTCAATGACGGCCATGGACACTTTCAATACCAGGCCTCGTTCGGACGTCCCTCGAGCATCCGTAGCCTGAAGCTTGTCGACATCAATCAGGACGGCAGTATTGATATTCTGGCCAATGCTCGGGGCAAACAAAACCTAATATATTTTAACAACGGCGCTGCAAAATTCCCCACCTCCCGAACTTTTGGTAACGCCGTTGATTCTACGATCGATGTCGCCGTCGCCGACCTTAATCAGGATGGCCATCTTGATCTGATCCTCGCCAATCGAGACAACCAACCCAATGTCGTACTCATAAACGACGGCAGGACACACTTTAACCAACGCCTTCCTTTCGGTTCCGGCCGTGATGAAACACGCGCCGTTGCAGTAGCTGATCTTAACGGTGACGGGAAGCTGGATTGGGTTACCGGCAACATTGGGCAGTCGAATAACATCTATCTGGGCGATGGAAAGGGTGGCGTGAGTAAAACCTTCAATTTTGGTCGTGAGGACGGGCGAACCTACGCCCTAGCTATTGCGGATATGAATCAGAACAATCGGCCGGACATCATTGTTGGAAATGTAGCTCAGCCTAATGCCGTCTTTTTGAATCAGGGTGATGGTCAAGAGTTCCTCGAAGTACGGTTCGGCGACCCAGCAAACGCAACCTACAATCTCGCGATCGGTGATCTCAATCAGGATGGCTATCCGGAAATTGCGGTTGCAAATTCAAACTCTCTGAACCTGGTCTACCTTAACCTTCCGGTCACGCGATAGGAAATTCATGAATTATTTAAAACCAATTGCTATGCTTACCGCTTGTTTTACAGTTAACCTAGCTGTCCTAGTAGCCGAGCCTTCTCAAAACTGGCCGGCATTCCGTGGTCCCGCGGCAACTGGGATCGCCGAGGGTTATACGCTTCCCACGGTCTGGAATGGGACGGCCGACTCGCCTAAGTCTCAGGGTGTCCTGTGGCGGACACCCGTTCCGGGACTTGGACACTCCAGCCCCGTAGTTTGGGGTGACCGCATATTCCTCTGCACCGTTGTTCCCGAAAACGGAAAATCCCCGTTGGTACTTGGCGCCGGTGGACGACCCACCGCCGCAGATGACTCGGGACAGCATCGCTGGATCATTCTCTGCTATGACAAATCCAGTGGGAAAGAACTCTGGCGACGAACTGCCTATCAGGGAATCCCGCGGGCTACGCGACACGTTAAAGCCAGTCAGGCGAACACCAGTCTGGCGGTCGACGGAAAACACCTCGTTGCTTTCTTTGGCTCTGAAGGACTCTATTGCTACGACCTCGATGGAAATCTAAAGTGGAGCCGTGATTTGGGTGTTATTAACATCAGTAAATACGGAATCGGTTGGGGGTATGCGAGTTCACCAGCCATTTATCAAAATCGTATCGCTCTGGCCTGTGACGATCCTGCCAACCCTTTTCTGGTTGTGCTGAAGCTCTCTGACGGGAGTGAACTCTGGCGGGTTTCCCGGAAAGACATCTCCGAACGAAGTTGGGGGACACCACTTATTCATCAAGGGCCTAAAAAATGTCACGTCGTTGTCAACGGCTGGCCGTGGGTTGTTTCCTACGATCTGCAAACGGGTAAAGTCCTCTGGCGGATCCATGG
This sequence comes from uncultured Planctomycetaceae bacterium, assembly GCA_963934735.1. Taxonomy (GTDB): domain Bacteria; phylum Planctomycetota; class Planctomycetia; order Pirellulales; family Pirellulaceae; genus UBA721. The sequence goes on along the minus strand of CAWVZW010000062.1, from coordinate 11,024 downwards.
TGGCGGGGATAATCCGATTCCTACACCATTTGTTGCGAACGGTTTGATTTATATCACCAGTGCCCATGGTGCTCAGGCACCGATCTACGTTGTCCGTCCTCAGGCACGTGGTGATATTACCCCGGTTCAGGAAGAAACTCCGGCAAACAAAGATTCATCCAAGGATGCCATCGTCTGGAGCAAATCCCGCGGTGGATCGTACATGTCCACACCCGTCGTCTATCGAGGTAATCTCTATCTTGGAACATCAAGTATTATACGCTGCTTAAACGCCGCAACGGGAAAAGAACGCTTTACGGAACGACTCGGTACCGGCGTATCCATCATCGCGTCGCTCGTCGCGGCAGATGGGAAAATATACTGTACTTCTGAAAACGGGATTGTCTATGTCTTAGCGGCTGGTTCCGACTTCGAGGTTCTAGCCCGTAATCCGATGGGGGAACCCTGTTTAGCCACTCCTGCAATCTCCCAGGGCGTCCTCTATTTTCGAACAACCAGGAGTCTAATCGCGATCAAGTAACAACTGAACCGCACCTGCTGTTGGAACGGCCTCGCGCAGTTTTGCCGCTAACTGGAATCTGGTAAAATGTTTATGACATCCTGTGATGTGGTAGTTGAAAGCCATGGAAAGATATGCACCCTAAGAGTGACAAAATGCAGCGTTCGTTTATATACCTCATACTCCTTGCAAGCTTGATTGTCTGGACCCCTGATCGGTTAAGTGCCCTCGACGAGCAGGAGTCGCTGGCGTTGTTGGTCAAGACGCTCGATACAATCGATGATTCCACGGTCCAAACTGTTTTGCTGCAGGGAATATTAAATGGGCTTGATGGCCGACGGAATGTCCCGGCGCCGTCTGCTTGGCTCAAAGTCGGAGCAAAACTTGCTAAAAGCGATAACGCGGAGGTGCGGGAACTGGCATCACGGCTATCACTGATCTTTGGCGATGAGGCCGCTATGCAGCGGGCTCTGGCAACGGTTCAGAATCGCTCCGACTCCCTCGACGCCCGTCGCCGCGCACTGCAAATGTTGTTGAGCCAAAAAAATAAAGGTGTTTCTGCGTTGCTGGAATCTCTGCTTGACGAGCCGGATTTGCGACTGGATGCGATCCGGGGTTACGCCGCGATCGAAAATGAGCGTGCACCTCAGATTTTGTTACCACGTTACGTGAAATGGACATCGCAACACCGAAAGGCAATCATTGAAACACTAGCGACCCGACCAAAATACGCAGAATCGCTATTGGCTGCAATCATCGCGGAAAAAATTCCGCGAGCTGATATTCCGTCTCACGTCGCTCGGTCACTCAGCGTGATTTTGGGAGATTCGTTTGTCAAGGTTTATGGGGATGTTCGGCAGTTATCAATAGATCGAACCAAACAAATCAACAAATATAAAGAACTACTGGATTCCACTGCCTTTGCTGATGCGGATCCGTCCAGCGGGCGACTCATCTTCAAAGAGACCTGTGCAGCGTGTCACACACTGTATGGGACGGGCGGAAAAATAGGCCCGGACCTCACCGGTTCCAACAGAGCTAATTTGGACTACATTCTGTTAAACAGCATCGATCCGAGTTACGACGTTCCCCTGGGATATAAAATGGTCATCATTCACACGGTCGACGGTCGCGTCCTGAACGGTGTCATTGCCGAAGAAAACGCGCAACGGATCATTTTGAAAACCGTTCAACAGCCCACGGTGGTTATTCTCAAGAGTGACATTGAAGCGAGAAAAATCTCACCCAAATCCATGATGCCTGACGGTCAGTTGGATAAACTGAAGCCACAGGAAGTTATGAACCTTATCAAGTATTTACAAACAACCGAACAGGTGGAGTTGGCACAATGAACCAACAAGAGAAAATGCGACGCTCTAATAATTCAGGTTCCAACAGACGTTTTCAGCGGATCACTTTTCCGCTGGCGATAATTTGTCTGATCATCCTAGTCGCGGTAGCGATCAGGCCGTGGATCGTGACGGCTCAGCAACCCAAAAACCAGCTCCCGAAAAAACAACACAAAACTAGTAATGCGCCGTTTCTTAAGCCTACTGAAGCGGTAAAAAAAATGACCATCCCCGATGGTTTTGATGTTTCAATTTTTGCCGCAGAACCGGACATCGGCGAGCCCATTGCATTTTGCTTTGATGACCGTGGACGTATCTGGGTGGTTGAGAATTATAACTACCGGACGCGGAGAGAACACACCGACGAGAAAGTGACTAGGATTCAAATTCTCGAAGATACCAATCGTGACGGCGTATTCGACAAGAAAAAAACCTTTACTGATAAATTAACATTTACCTCTGGGATTGCACTGGGATTTGGTGGGGTCTTCGTTGGTTCGCCGCCGAATCTGTCATTCATCCCGGACAAAAACGGGGACGATGTGCCGGACGGTCCTCCTGAGGTCCTACTCAACGGTTGGGGGATCAACGATCGGCACGAGACATTAAACAGTTTCAATTGGGGACCGGATGGATGGCTTTACGGATGTCATGGTGTGTTTACACAATCCCAAGTAGCCAAACCAAACGAAGACGACTCGGCCCGACAATTCATCGACGGCGGAATTTGGCGTTATCATCCCACACGGAAAAAATTTGAGGTTTTCGCTCGCGGCCTTTCGAACCCTTGGGGTTTCGATTTTGACGATCATGGTCAAGGGTTTGCAACCTGCTGTGTAATTCCTCATCTATTTCATGTCGTCCAAGGCGGAGTCTATCATAAGCAAAGTCGTCCGCATGTGAATCCGCATATTTATGATGACATCAAGACGATTCGCGACCATACCCATCTTTCAGCCCATGGGGGTGCCAGAATCTATTTGGCGGATGCCTTTCCCAAGGAATATCGGAATCGATTGTTCATGTGTAATATCCACGAACATGCTGTGTTGACCGATGTATTGGTTCCAAACGGTAGTAGCTTCATTGGAAAACATGGAGATGATTTTATGCCGACAAATGATTTGGCCTGGGTCGGATTCAGTGTAGAGGTTGGACCCGAAGGAGGTGTCTATATTCTGGACTGGCATGACACCGATGTCTGCGGTAATACAATCAATTTCCCAAACAGTGGCCGCATCTATCGTATTACACCTAGCGATGCTGAGGCCGTTGCTGCGCCAAATCTACGATCGCTCACCGACACAGAACTCGTGGCCATGCAGACGCATTCTAATGATTGGTATGTGCGACAGGCGCGGGTGCTGCTGCAGTCGCGGGCCGCAGTTGGCCAATTGGATAAGCCGCTTGTCCATAGGTTATTACGAAAACAATTTGACTCAGCTACTACTTCCCCCAAACGACTGCGAGCATTTTGGGCCTTGCATGTAACCGGAGGATTAGATGCGGAGCAACTGTTGAATAACCTGAAACATGCGGATTCCTATATCCGAGCTTGGGCTATTCAATTACTGGGCGAAGATAGCAGTGTGAATGCATTTCAAGTAGCTGAAAAAACCGCTAAGCCAGTCTTGCCGGACGCCGTGTTAAAACAACTGAACGTCATGGCCGTCGAGGACTCCTCGGCCATCGTGCGTTTGTATTTAGCATCCATTGCCCAACGATTGCCTTTCGAAAATCGCTGGCCGATTCTGACAGGACTTGCCGGCCGTGAAGAAGATATTGAAGACCCGAATTTACCACGGATGGTTTGGTTTGGATTAGAGCCGATGGTACCAAAACACTCGCAGCAGGCGCTCCAGTTGGCCGTTGCTGGGAAGTACCCAAAACTGCCCGGATTCGTTGCCCGCCGGTTGCTCGGCGAAGCGGACGCTGGAAAACAGAATCCACCCAAACAACAAAGTGCCAGTGAACAAAATCAAACCATCCAGCGGGTGGCAGCAGGGTTCAAGGTGCAAAATGTCGGAGAACGCGGAGTTGTCTATCATACCGTGTTCCGCAATCGCACTGCGGTGCAGACCCATCCGTTAAATCGTGAAACACCTTGTGTTCTTTCCCGAACAGTGGATGTACCGGCCAAGGCAAAAACCAAACTGAAAATGAGCGTCAGCCATCACCCACACGGCGACTGGCAACTCAGGGTCCTCGCTGGCAAAGAAGTTCTTTCACAACAAATCGTGCGGTCCTCCGAGGTCGATAAAGAGTGGTTGGAAGTAACCGTGGATCTGTCTCGTTTCGCGGGACATAAAATTGAACTTTCGATTGAAAACCGGGCGAACGACTGGAAGAATGAATGGGCTTATTGGCACACCATCCAGATTGTCAGCGACTGATCTATAAACCGTATTCTGAAAACGCTCTGCGTAAAGGAGTTAAAAATGAAACGTTATTTTTTAAGCCTCTGTTGTTTGGCAAGTCTCTTGATCACCTCTGTTGTGACGGGTAAAGAAAAACCGAAGATCGTTTTTCTTTCCGGCACACCTAGTCATGGACGCCTGCATCATGAACATCGTGCCGGTAACATGATCCTAGCCGAAGCACTCAACCGCTCGGGACTGCCTGTTAACGCCGTTGTGGTTCCCGATTACGGTTATCCAAAAGACAAGACCATCTTGGAGGGGGCGGCGACGGTCGTCATCTTCTGTACAGGCCATCGAGGCCACCTGTTGAATCCCCATCTGGACGAATTTGACAAGTTGATGGACAAAGGTACCGGCGTGGTGATGATTCACTGGGCCACTGAAGCTGAAAAAGGGAAACCTGGTGAGATGTTTCTCAAATGGATGGGTGGATTTTGTGATTTGGATTGGTCGGTCAATCCGCATTGGACCCCTAACTTCAAAGAATTTCCCGACCATCCGATCTGTAACGGTGTAAAGCCATTTCGAGTAAATGATGAATGGTATTACCATATGCGTTTCACCAAAGAGCTAAAGGGGGTCACGCCGATACTGTCAGATTTACCACCGGCGGAAACGCTACGCCGCGGTGACGGTGCACGTAGTGGGAATCCGACCGTGCGGCGGGCCGTTGCGGCAGGGGAAAAACAGCATGTTGCCTGGGCCTATCAACGTCCCAACGGAGGTCGTGGATTTGGATTCACCGGTGCTCACAATCACGATAGCTGGCGGGACGATGGTTTTCGAACCATCATGCTTAATGCGATCCTCTGGACGGCGAAAGTGGACGTGCCTCCCAATGGTTGCCCGTCTCCAGCGCCAACGAAAATCGAAATTGAAAAGAATCTCGATGGTAGCTAGGAGCTGTTGCTGTTAGCGATGCGCCTGCATTTGAAATAAGTTGGCAGCAGGCAAACCCATTATTTCTTGGGGATGAAATTCAGCGTATAGTAAGCCTGCTTGTGCAGCAGGGGAAGACCTGCGGAGTTTTGAATTCCGTCCATGTGCAGTTCGTGTACGTGCCCACGCTGTAATCCGTCGATAATCAGGCGTACGCTTTTGGCGTCGGCGGAAACGGTCGCGCTTTTGATGACCGGTTCGGTATGATCCACTTCGGGACTTCCGTAGGACGACTGATAAATGTAGGTGTAGGTACTTATTTTATATGACGCCAGATTTTCGACAGATTGTTTATCTACGGGTTGGGTAAACGTCAGTTCAAAGCCATCCGGTTTAGCTCGCATCTCATGAACTTCGAACGGTGTTTTCCCGCTCCAATTCATCCGTTCCAAAGCAAAGGGTCTGTTTCCACGAGATCCCCAACCGCGGTTGGTACCCCCGACAAACATCGCACCGGAGGGATCCATTTGCATGGACAGACTGCCGCTGGCAAAGCCTTCTCTAAATGGAAAGCAGACGCCCTGATAATGTCCATCAATCTTCTCGAGAAAGACCCGCATGACCGTACTGTATGACTGATCCCCGACGAACAACTGATTCTTAAAGGGGCCAAATTTCCCTCCACTCGTATCACAAATAATACCACTGGCTGATTTTCCCATCTTGTTGTAGGGAAAGAATACAGCGGTTGGCTCCAGAATTGGATTCTTGTCAAATTCGGTCATGATGCGACTGCCGCTGGCAGGGTCCGCCGGACGCGCGCCAATCGCATCGGTCAAATCGTACCAACGGTTGCCTCCTGGATGTCCCTGAAAGGATCCAGGCTTTAACCACTTGAGGCCACACGTCCCGTTCCACGGACCCTGGTTGTCAGTGTAAAACGTATTTCCTAAATGATCCGTGCCAATGCCGCCGGGCGAGCGGATTCCGGAACAGGTTGGCGTCACTTTACCATCTGCTCCAATCCTTAAACACCAACCACGATAGGGTACGTTGCTGTTAAATGATCCCGTCAAACATAACACTACCCACGTATTGCCTTGCTGATCGACTTTGCTGCCAAAAGCGTATTCGTGGTAATCGCCGCTGATTTCCCATGCATCTGAAACCGCTTGGAAAAGATCGCCTGTTCCATTCTTGTCGAGGTCTATGATTTTGGTCACTTCGCATCTCTGGGTAGTAAATAAGCCCCCGTCGTGAAAGGACAACCCAAGAATTTCGTGTAGTCCGGATGCATATAAACTAAATTTCATTTCGTCTGCTGTTTTGGCGAGTGGATGGTCGACCAGATAAATATCGCCCCGACGAGAGGCAACGGCGAGTCTCCCATCCGGCATCATTTCGATGGCACTGGATTCCAATACCACCCCGTTGGGAATAGGTAGCTGTAACAACGGGTAGTATTCATCTTCGGTTGGCAGCGTTTGAACTTGCGCCTGTACCGTGTATGCGAACAGTGCGATGAGCAGGATCCCCAGGACATTGGTTTTGTTATTCATGTTTCTTTTTTCTAATAACTCAGTTTGGTTTCAATGATGGTCGCTATGCTGTTACCACTGGTAAAGTATCTTGATGAGGGCCACGTGAAGTTTATCCTTGTTGGACAAATCCACCGGAACGATCAACTCCTTGTCTCGGATAACGGGTTTACCGACGTTTCCGGTGACCGTCAACGTCCATTGTCCGTCGACGGTAACCGTCCCGTCGTTGTTGATGACCAGTGATTTTGCAGCGACAACGGCTCGCACAAATAGATTGCGTTCTGCGGTCTCGGAGCTCACGGTCAGCGTCCGCGTGAGTGCCGGAAATTCTCCGCCACCGGCTTCCGGATTAGGAAAGTCAAAGATCCGCATTTTATTTAGCTGATACAGAAAAGTCGGTTTCCGATTATCCCCAAGTTGATATCCGAGGAATCGATATCCCTGCTTTTTTATATCGCCGGTAGGCCATTTGCTATCATTGGATTCAAGTAGAGCCAGAGCAGGGGCCTGTTGAAACGACAGCACATTGTCACCCAGCGGAGGCTGGAATCCCTGTCCCCGTCCGTTCCAATGTTTTCCGGCATCAATAAAGGAACCGTGCCATAATAATGCAATGTTCATTTGGTTCGCATCAAATGCAAGATTTGCTTTTTCCGGATATCCGACTCCGATCGCCCGCGGTCCGGCACCCTCAATAAAATTCCGGTAAATTACCGCATCATCAAAAACATATAGCTCTTCTAGATTTTGACCGATACCTTGTGGGATCGATGCCTTGGGGCCATCGTCGAGATATTTCCAGACCGAATAAATCTGCTGGTCCATACTGCCTTCAAGCACCTGAGGTAGCAGGACCTGTCCGTTGGGCCATGCCGAGGGCATGCGAGTCAGGGGTCGCAAGGCCACTGGATCCTGAACATATTTGTGGAACCAATCATACTGGAGACGTTTGGTCAGCTGCGTCATATCCAACGACTGAACTCCGGTCGCTTTATTATTTCCAAAGGTATGGCATTTAATACAGGAAAAACCTTTCGAACCAACCAGTCGACGTCCGGTTAGCTTCAGCAACTTGTCGCTGAAAACGTCCGTCTGATGAGTTACAGGTTTGGCTTGATCCACTTGGGCAAATTCAGCAGCCAAATGTCCAACATTGGCCTCACCAAATTTGGGCATACGGGTAAACATGTATGGACGAACCTTCGTGCCGTTGGCCAATAAGTCCTTTAACCAACTGGGTTGTAGTTTACTACCGGTGTCACTCAGTGGCGGAGGAATTCTGGCCTCGTCTCCCATCTCTTTTTGATCGGTTAGAAAGAACGCTTGTCGTTGTTCTAGCACACCACCCTTTTTATTCCGTTCATGGCAGGTATAACAATTCATCCGTATAAACGTACGATCGATCCGTTCGGATCCGGTTAGCTCTAATTCCGGTTCACTGTGGAGATAGGCGATTGCTGCCTTCAGGTCCTGTTGCTGACGGCTTGATAGTTGATAGTTGGGAAGCGTGCCGGTCGCGGAAATACATCCGTCTCCCTTGAACGCCGCGAGCATCTTAAAATCAGCGGTCGAAGCGAGTGATTGATCACCCTGTTTGAGCTGATGGCAGTCAGCACATCCCAATGCAGCAAACCGGGTTGCACCGCGTAGTGCTTTTTGCGGATCGACCGCAGCCAAGTCGGTATTATTCTGTTTCACGGGCTTGGGTGTATACAACACCACATCCATCGGTTGCTGTTTCAAACCCTGTCCGGCAATCTCTACCTGCAAAGATTCGTGTCCACCCGCTTCAAAGTACTCAACCACCAATTGATGCTCACCCTGAGATAGGTTTATTTTGGCTGACACAACCTTGTGGGGATGTACCTCGTCAACGGTAATTAGTGGTTTACCGTCAATAAGCAGGCGTGAACCGTCATCGCTGCCAAGCCAGATCGTATATTCACCAGCCTTTTGGATGACCATCTTCCCTGTAAAGACGATTCCGAATTGTTCTCGTTTGGAACCTACCAAAACATCAAAACCGCTGACCGTCCCTTCCAGTTTTGGTTTCAATTTTGAAAACTCTGGGAGTTTTGTCCAGCTTCCCTCATAGTATTTAAAGGTTAGGTTGTCGGGCAACTTCAAATCTCGTAGCAGAAACGAGGCGACTTCACGGGCCTCATTACCCTTTAGGTTCAATGATGGCATCCGTCCGGCCGGTCGGACGGTATGAGGATTCGCCAGAAATTCGATAAGACTGTTCAGGGTGTATTTGTTACTGAGTGTCGGGAAGGCAATAGATCCGCTGATAGTCGTCGTTTTCCCGTCGGTTGCTTCTTGGGGATCATGACAAGCTAGGCAACCGATTTGATTAAATAGGACCCGTCCCTTGTTAACGTCGTCCGGTTTAACAGGTGAATCTACCATCGTGCCGGTGGATGCCAGATAGTGTGTCAACTCATCGATCACAGTCTGTTTTTCGGTTGCGACCATGTTGGCAAACATGTCCGGCATCGTGGATCCTGATTTGACCTGATGGGGATTAGAAAGAAAGTCCCGGATAAAACCGCTCCGCACGCGACTACCGACGTTGTCCAGAATTGGAGCTGTCTTGACATGGATACTTGTAGACACCGCTGCGCCTGGATCGTGGCAGGAGATACAATTCAGTTCACCAAGCAGCAATAACCCCCCCGGAACGGATGGGTGCTGCAGATCGGAATAAAACCGTTCATATCCGGGGACTACCGGTTCGGCGGCCTTTATGACGAGCGGCAAAATAAATACAGAGGCGATACATGTAGCAATCAACTTGGAGGTAGGGATCTTCATTATGTTTTTATTACACCGAGTAAACAGTCAGTTAATTACGAAACTTGTTAAATACATAGGTCGAAACACTGGATCCCAACATAGTTTTTCCTTCGATTTGCTGGAACCTGCAATAGCTCAACTCATGTTTATAGTCTCTATGAAGGTTGTTTTGCAACCTGCACAGTTTGCCATCGTTACTCGCTGGGTCGTTCACTGTAAGAATTAACCTTATTACGCGATGGCTACAACATGGCAAGACCTCTGAGCATTAGAATATACTCAGTTCAGTTGACTCGGTCCAAAACAAGAAGGTAATTCGCATGGAAACAAACAGAATTCTTGCCTTTACGATAATCCTCCCGGTCCTGTTGGTTGGATATGCCGCCTTCATAACTGTCCCCGAGCAATCCAGTGCGCCGCCGGCGACCGCCGTATCCACAGAAGGCGAAACAGATCATTTCTGGTATCGACTGGCGGCGGCCGAGCCTTATATCGACTCACAGCGCGATAATAAAGCCTTTGGTTTCAGTGACGGAAAGATATTACTATCTGAAGATAACGCCCGCACTTGGGCGCATAGCTCGAAGTTTCCTAACGCGAAAAACATCACCTTTAGTTGCATTTTGAAAAATGGGAATATCCTCTTCGCCACGCGAACCAAACTTTATTTGAGTAGCGACAATCTAAAGACGTACAAACAGATTATCGTCAAGGATCAGGACGGTCGCGATTACCTGCCGCATACTCCGACCGACTCGGGTCGGCCCGGTTGGTACTTCCATTCACTAGACGGTGTTCATACGTGGGATGTCGAGGGGAAAGAAATGCTTGTATGGGGCAACTACTGTAATGTGCTCGGCGGACCGGTTCCGATCAATATTTACTACTCCACCGACCAGGGACAGACGGTGAAGATTGCGTATGCCTTCGGACACAATCCGAGCTTTCACGATCGAGACGCAAAGACCGGAGCGCCACTGGGTGACTCGGACAACCCGGTTATCTGTCGACATATTCATTCGGTAGTATACAACCCCGCCGAAAATGCATTTTATGCATGTACCGGCGACCATGATCGCGGCAATCAGCAAGAGTGCCATTGGCTTCGTGGCACTTATGACGCCAAAGAAGATTCGTGGAAGTGGAAGATTCTCGTGTCAGTCAACTCAAATTCGCGGTACAAGTCGGGAGGCATTAATTTCGTGGATGGCCAGCTCTATTGGGCCTCGGACGCGAACGGCAACAATGGCACGTTACCCCATGACCGAGGCATCTTCCGCTGCGACCCAGCGGATATTGCAGATCCCAAAAAGCATACCTTGTTATTCAATCCGAAATACGAATCCGCAAACATGATCATTGAAGATGGTGTCATTCTGTCCGCGCATTATGCACCTGCGTCGCCTTACAATACGGGATTCATTATCTCGACGGACATGGGCAAGACCTGGGCACAATACGACCTCAAGCAATTTGGCCCTCGCTCGCCGGTTCGGTTCCACAAGAAAAACAGTGACGGATGGTTTCGGGTCGATTTGCG
>CAWVZW010000061.1:0-20512 GCA_963934735.1 uncultured Planctomycetaceae bacterium | reverse complement strand
ATTTTACCATGCAATGCAACTTACTTATACGCGGCGGTACAGTTATCGATGCTGCTGCCGGACATAATCAAATTATGGACGTCGCCATTACCGGTGACCGTATCGTTGCGGTTGGCGAGTCCTTAGAATATCAGGCTGACCAAGTCATTGATGCGAGCGGGCTTATTGTTAGCCCCGGATTGATCGACTTGCATGTGCATGTATATCAACATCACATGCCGATCAGCCTTAACGCGGATGAACTGTCGATTGCCGGTGGGGTTACCACTCAGCTTGATGCTGGGAGTGCTGGTTCCTACAACTTTGATGGATTTCGCCGTGACTACATCGACCGCGCTAACACCGAGGTTTTAGGTTTAGTTAACTTGGCATGTACGGGTCTAGTTGCAGCCAACTTAGGCGAACTGCTGGACCCACGACACTCGGATCCCGCGGGAGTCGTAGCCACAATTGAGCGTCATGCGGATGTTGCTGTGGGCGTCAAAATTCGTGCAGGGGCTCATATCATTGGCAGTGGACAACAGGGTTGGGATCATTTTCTTGCTGCGGTGGGAGCCGCGCGAGACTCAAACACGTGGCTGATGATTCACATCGGAGAATGCCCGATGACATTGCCCGAAATGATGCCGCACTTGCAACCCGGCGATTGCATTACCCATTGTTTTAAAGGTGGCAGTACGACATTGCTTGACGAAAACCAGCATGTGTTTGAGGAGATCAAAAAAGCAGCCGACGATGGGATCATTTTTGATGTCGGCCATGGCTTTGGCAGTTTTCATTGGGATATTGTAACTGCTTGCCTCGATCAAGATTTATTGCCCAATACAATTAGTACCGATCTCCATCTAAAAAACGTGCATGGGCCGGTCTATGATATGCCCACAACGATGTCAAAGTTCTTAATGCTTGGCTTGCCACTCACCCAAGTGTTTGAAATGTCGACGCTCGCTCCGGCAAAAGTCCTCGGTCGCGAAGCGGAAATCGGGACACTCAAAGTTGGCAGCAGAGCGGACGTGGCGTTATTTGAATTGAACACCGGTGAGTTCGAGTTTACGGACAGTTATGACCAAACTCGCACCGGACACGAAAAACTCTCTGCCGTCGGGATCGTACAACGCGGCCAACTGCATATGAACTCAAACCGCATGGCCTAGTCTTGGTGCCTCTTAGCTCAATTATTCCTCGTCACATGCTTCCACAAACAGTGGTTTTTGTGTGTTCGGTAAAAGCCATGTCAGGCTACATAATACATACATCCCAATGACTACATAGATCACAGGGCGCCACTCACCTGGCAAGGGAGCCACGCCTTGTTCCATGTCAGGCACGATATTGCCGTAAATAATACTGCCTATCATTCCTGCTCCAATGGCTGAAGCATTGATCAAAGCAAACAGAGTCGCAATGACCGGCCCACCAATATCGGTAACCGCTGCCCAGCGGGTTGCTAACGAAATATCCGCGCCCACCTTGGCAACGCAAAGAATCAGCGCAAATGCCAGTGGATTATCAATGAACAGTAACGACACGCACAACAAAATCGCTGCAGAACCTTTCCCCAGAGCACCGGTGATTCTGCGAGCCCATTTCGGTGAACCGTGATTACGCCGTACAAGCTTATCACCAAGGTACCCTCCAATAAAACCGCCAAGCATCCCACCGACCAAAGGCAAGGCAGAATAGAAACCGGCAAGCTTCTTCTCCAAACCATGAGACTCTTCCAGAAACTGCGGCATCCATGATGAATAGAAGGCATCGGCCACGGTGCTAAACGAAGCTGCTAACGCAATCATGATCGCATTGGCAAGTCCCCAGCCACTGGCCGTTCGAAACAACTCTAGGATGCCCATACGTTTAGCCGCAGCCTTGCCTGTCCGCGGTTCTCCACCCTGGATCAACGCCACTTCAGCCGCATTACAGCGGGGATGAACGCTGGGTGAGTTGCGAACAAAAATAAAAAACAACAAGGCCCATAATAATCCAAGGGACGCCAGAGCAATGATGGCCGCCTGCCACGAATCAGCAAATAAATACACCATTGCCAAGGGGAAAAAAAGGTAACAACAAAACGCTCCCCCTCGCGAGGCGGTCACTCCCAAAAGCCCCTGAGCAGTCGACCTGGTTTCTGCTGGAAACCACAGTTTTGTCATCCGGCCAATCCCAGCAAGCACGCCCGACTGCCCCAAACCGAGTGTGTATCGGGATGCATACATGACACTCGTCGACGGTGCAAAGGCCAATAAACCAAATCCTAGAGACCACACGACAATCGAACCGGTAAGAAACAGATGGGGCCCAAAGAAATCGATGACGATTCCTGCCGGTACTTGAAACAGACCGTAAGCTGCAGAAAAACCCACCTGTAGATAGCTTAGCAATTCATTATGCTCAGCTTCTGGTATCCCAAACTTTGTGAATTCGACCTTGAGATCGGTCTTAATCAATGCAAACACATAACGATGGACATACAGCAACCAAGAGACTCCAAAACCGAGCCACATAACCCTTCGTCGTACGTTAGTTGGGGTTTCATTCATAGCGGACAGTAAACTCCTCTAGAATTGCCGGATCGAGTTCAATACCCAATCCGGGACCTTCCGGTACCGGTACACGGCCATCGACCACCGGAGGTAAATTGGAAACTAGCTTCCGCATCAGCGGGCTCGGGCGTAGACAATATTCTACGAGATCACCATCAGGCACCGTGGAAATCCAGTGCAAACTGGCTGCCAGATTAATTCCTGTGCTAAAACAGTGCGGAACAGCTTTTCGACCATGCGCCGTCGTCATATCAGACACTCGCTTGCAGACGGTGATCCCACCACAGAAGGCAATATCAGGCTGGACAATATCAAGCCCCCGCTCAATCAGGTCTTCAAAGTCCCAGTGGGTTACATCGCCTTCGCCTCCGGCAATCGGAATCTCACTACGCTTACACAACTCGGCATAACCTTTGCGATCATCCTGACCAACGGGTTCTTCTAGCCACGTCAGATTAAAGGGTTTGAACAACTCCGTTCTCCCCAACGCAGTTTCCCAATCCCAAGCGTGCCCTGCATCCACCATTAAATCGCGCTCCTCGCCTATCGCCTCACGAGCCGCTTGCACATGGGCAACATCCACTGCGGCATCCTCCCCGATTGGTCCCCAACCGAACTTAACTGCCGTGAGCCCCATTTCCACATATTGCTTGGCCATCTCGGCCGTTTGCTCAGGCGTATCGGCAAACAACACACTCGCATACGCTCGAACATCATCACGCATCCGCCCTCCTAACAACTCAGAAACCGGCTTCCCTTCGACTTGGCCTTTGATATCCCACAAAGCAATATCAGCGCCACTGATCGCATGAATTGCAGCACCGCGGCGGCCAAAGCGATTCGTCTCGTAGTACATCTTTTCCCATAACGCCACCGGATCGGTCGGATCTTCACCCACCAAAATCGACGTCAGACCGTGCCGTCGAGCGGCACTGCGAGGAGCTTCAAAGCAAGCCTTACAAACATAGGATTGACTAGTTACTTCGCCCACTCCCGTAATACCCTCATCCGTATGAATACGGACGATAAGCACATCCAGCGTCCCATCAGGAATAGCCTCCACATGGGGAACGCGTAAATGAATCGGTTCTACAGCCGTTATTTTCATGACACTTTACACTCACTTATAGACTTTACAACGAAAACTCAACATCATCATCCAACGGAAACATTGGCCGCTCACAATTCTCATACGGCAAGCTTTTCAAATTTGCACTGGTGCTACCCGCGACATCGACAGCCACAATATCCGCTGCAATATCTTTATAATATGGCCTAAATCCATTTGGGCTTTTCACCACCACCACATCAAAATCTGCGGGCTGTAACCCATGCTCGGTATAGACCATTTGACCGACAACATAAACAGCGACACTCGTCACCAACAACGTGATCGTTCCGCTTTTCAAGACAGCCGTAGTCCCCGCCTTTCCAAGCAATCCATTTTCATATTGAAATTGCCCGTCATGCAGCGATACCACCTCGAACGGCAGCTCCACTGGTGTAAACCGCTGAGGATCTAACTGACCACCAATTGGCATTATAAACTCACCGCCGACTCCGACTTCGACCGCGCGCTGCACAACCGGAGCATCAACGACGGATACGAGCACCTTGCCTAGAAATCCATACTGCAATATTCCTTTGATAATCTCATTACTATCACCTGATGCCCCAGAAGCGGTCGCATCAGCGGCATCCGAAAAAACAGTCAACCCCGTAACGTTTGCCGCGCGCTCGATGCTATCAGACAACGAACTGAGCTCAGCCTTGAACAACTCGCGGTTGTTCCACATGAAATCCGCGATCTCTGTCGCTTCTGTTTCAGCAGTCGTTCGATCAGCATCTCGATAGACAATAATATTAGTCCGCAAGTCTGGTACATCCGTAAAGGCATTACCAATATTTACACCAGCGGCCAAACCGCCCGGACTCTCTTCAATTTGCTGGCACATCCGAATTGCGTCACCAAACTTTCCCGTCTCGGTCAACAACTCATCACCTCGCACCAACATCGGTATCTTAATCCGTGCCAATTCGGGTTGGATATCACCACGCAGTAGGGCGATAAGATTGTGCGCTGCACGCACTCCTGTTTCGTATTGGTCGACATGCGGATACGTGTGATAGGGCACAATGATATCAGCATTTTCCAACATGCGGTCCGTGAGAATTGCGTGTAAATCAATCGTTGCCACAATCGGAACATCACCCACATATTCACGAATCTTTTCCAGCAAATAACCCTCAGGGTCATTTTCCGACTGACCCGCCATGGCCCCGTGTAAGACGATCAAACAACCGTCAATTTCCGATTCGCAACGTATCGTCGCCAATAATTCCCCCAGCAAACGATCCAGATCGTCCGTCGGAACAGCGCCACCGGACACACTGTCAGCGGCCATCGTCGGAACGCACTCAAAATCGCCGCTGTCTCGTAAGACGTCGATGGCACCTGCTAATTCTGTCCGCGTATCAACGAATTGGTTGAGTATCTCCGAACCTCGAACAATACGGAACATATCGTAGGGAGTCGGAGCGGGATTGAACGTCGATGTTTCTTGTTTTAAGTCAGCGAGTAATATTCGGGACATAGCTTTATGCGCGTGATAATAATTTTAGTTATAGTTCTATCGACGAATTAAATAAGTTTGCAATCCTTGGCGACTCACAGCCTTGGTTTTCCCCAATGGTCACGATAGGAACGCCCAAGTAATTTATTGACATCTGGATCGTTGGGAGCCAATTCCGATTTTGCGTCAAAATCAAAAGACTTTCCAAGCCTCACAGCGATATTCCCTAAATGACACAAACTAGAAGTAAGATGACCAATGTTAACATCTGCGTTGGGTGGCTCGCCCGTACGAATGGAGCTTAGAAAATTAGCAATATGCTTATCAGCATTCTGTGCTTCCGGAGTCACATCCACGTCAAGCGGCTTATTGCGATCACCCCAAACCTGTATTTTCCCTCGACGACTCAAAAACATCTGTCCGGCAGTGCCATAGAATTCAGCACCACTATCCACGTTGTGAGGATAGTTTGTGGACCATAGCCGCTGTTCATAAATCAAGACTCGATTGCCATCGACCTCGCCCTCGTTCGAGTACTCAAATGCTACCTGCTGCGTATCGGGAAACTGTTGGTCATCATGGAAAAAGAATTTTCCACCAACAGCGGTGACGCGTGTGGGATGATTCGTCACGCCCAATCCCCAGCGGGCATAATCAATGTCGTGTACGCCATCGTTGCCCATATCTCCGGTTCCAAAGTGGTACCACCAATGCCAACCTCCCCGTACCCGATTTTCCTGATAGGGAATGAACGGCGCCGGTCCCACCCAAGAATCGTAATCTAATCCTGCGGGCACATCTGTGGGGTGCTGCTGACCAATATTGCCCCGTTTCTGAATATTCCAACACTTGGCAACAAGGACGTCCCCAATGATACCCTCACGCAATAGCTTGACAGCATCGATCATCATGTCCGTGCTGCGAACTTGCGTCCCATGTTGAACAATCACATCAGAATTTACAGCAGCTTCGACAAGCATACGACCTTCGTGTACATTATGCGAACATGGTTTTTCAACGTAGACGTGCTTACCCGCTTGGCAAGCCATAATAGCAGCCGGCGCATGCCAATGGTCAGGCGTAGCCACGATGACTGCATCGACGTCCCTATCCTTTAAGACATTGCGAAAGTCGCTGGTGCGTTTTACACCGCTGGATTGTGTTGCAATTTCCTTATTGCGATGTTGCTCATCAACATCGGCTACCCACGTAATCTCTACATTTGGTTGAGCGGAAAATTGTCGCGCCAAATAAGCACCACGACCACCGTGACCGATCAGGCCTACGCGAATTGTGCCTGCTGTGTGCGCTGACGCCTTTGAAACACCGGTAGCTACGACAGTTGCGAGCGTCGAGTTCTTGATAAACGTGCGGCGATTAGGTTGTTCCATGAGTAACCTTCAAAACGAATGCATCAGTAACCAAGCATCACAGCTAGGCAAATTTTTGTACAATAAAAGTTCCAAGAAGTTGAGGCCATAAAACCCAAACGATACGTTGATTGTATGAAATATTTATTACCCTTGCTGATTATTACCTGCTGTAGCTTTGCCACAAAACCTACCGCCGCTCAAGAAACTGAATCACTCGAATACGGAGTGACCGAGAAACACGTCATGGTGCCGATGCGCGACGGCGTGAAACTGTCGGTTTATCTTTATATTCCCAAAGGGGAAGGTCCTTGGCCAGCATTGTTGGAACAGCGTTACGCCAACGCTAGAAGTTTGCGTGTGCGCAATGAATTTGCCAAACTTGCTTCACATGGCTACGTCGTCGCGCTGCAAAATTTCAGAGGGTCACAACTCTCAGAAGGCACTTGGGTTGGATATCGCGCACTGGGATGGGGCAAATTAAAAGATGGCTACGACACGGTCGAGTGGCTCGCTCAACAAAAATGGTGTACCGGCAAAATTGGGACATTTGGTAGCTCTCAAGCTGGGTATGCACAGAACTTTCTCGCAGTCACTCAACCCCCCTCATTAACCGCTCAATATATGATCGACACGGGGTTAAGCCTCTTTCAAGAAGGCTATCGTATTGGAGGGACGACTCGACCAAATCGATTTAAAGGAATGGGAGCAGTATGTCGAGTCCCAGAACACAATGATCTGCTAATGCAACAGTGGTATGAGCACCCGCATTATGATCGTTATTGGAAACAAGAAGATTGTGCCCGCCACTTCGACAAGATGAACGTGCCCTGTATGACCATCGGTAGTTGGTACGATTTTATGTGCCAAGGATCCGTGGAAAGCTATATTGGGCGACAACACAGAGGAGGCCCACAATCTCAAGGCAACCAAAAATTACTCGTCGGTCCATGGTTACATGGTCGTTTCAACAAAGGTAGTAAAGTTGGTGAACTACAATACCCTGAAAATGCTGAATTTGATTTGCTCGCACACATGGTGCAGTGGTTCGACCATTACCTCAAAGGAAAAGATAATGGTGCCAACACTCAACCTAATGTCCGATATTACAAAATGGGCGCGACTCAAGAAAAAGACGCCGCCGGTAATCAATGGATTGCCGCCGACGATTGGCCGGTGCAAGAATCCAACACTTCCTATTTCTTAAATCCCGCCGGGAAACTCTCACAAACCGCGCCTACTGCTGACCGAGCACAAAGCCACTTAATATCCGATCCCTTGAACCCGGTATCGATTCCCACACGGTCCTTTCCGGGTGCCCGCGATGCGCGAGCTGTGGAAAGTCAAGAGAATGTGCTGACATTTACCTCACCAGTGCTGACTGCACCTGTCGAATGGACGGGCCATGTGACAGCTGACCTCTTTGTCCGCTCGACCGCTAAAGACACTGATTTCATCGTCCGCGTAAGCGATGTTTACCCTGACGGTCGCAGCATTTTGATCGTCGACTACATTATGCGAGCAAGATATCGTGAGGGGTTCCACAAAGAATCGCTGCTGGTCCCAGGCAAAGTCCACCGCTTACAGTTTCATGTGGGCTGGCTTAGCCAAGTTTTCAATACAGGACACCAAATTCGCGTCACCGTTTTAAGTACCGGAAGTGAGTTTTTTGAACCAAATCCTAATACCGGTGAACCTCTCACTATTGAATTCCCTGAAAACGCCCGGCAGGCAATCAACACGATTCTACACAGTCAACAACACCCCTCTCGAATTATCGTGCCACAGGTGGATAAACCCCAATCGTTATCTATCCAGTCAACCACTAAAGCAACCATCAAGTAAATTAAGTCTGGGACCTCAGGTCATTCGGGGCGACCACCGCGCCGTGGGCGTGGAGGTGGTGGAGGAAACTCGTCCGCTAAACGGCGTATGTTCGTCGTTATTTTATCCAGCATTGCATCTTCCAACAAAAAGATTGCTACGTATCGTCCAAGCCCGTTGTACGACGTTTTGTAGTACAAGTTCAACGCCGCGCCGCCTGAATCCGAATCCACAGAAACACTAAGCACAGCCGTGCGAATACTCGATTCGATACGAAACGTCATACCATTTCCCGGTCCGAAATAATCGACTGTCCAAGTCTCTGTAATTGGTATACCTAACAAGCTTGTGGTCACTTCATAAGTTTGACCCTCCTTGATCTCCGCCGGATCCTCAGGCATCTCAGATACCATTGGATTCCACTCAGGCCACGAGGTTAAGTCACCGATTAGCAAATCAAATATCTGTGATTTAGATGATGAAACCGCCGCGACAGACGACACTTCAACCTCACCATCGCCCGCAAGGTACAAACAACCACTGATAATAGACCCCCACACCAGCGTTACAAGGGTTCGGTTAAGCCATACGTTCTTTTCGCTGGACTCAATAGGTTCACGCTCTTCATTCGATTTGAAGAGGGATTTTACCTCGGCTTGGTCAGACACATTTTCGTCTAACATTTTTTCCCTCGACTAACTTATATAAGAAACACTCACGTGTAATATAAATAAGATCGACCTAAGAATGTGAAACAAAACTCCACTGGGAAATTGTAGTTGAGTCTTTTTGCGTAAATCAGCGCTAGTTGGTGGTTCCGAAGAGCTGCTGCCTGATCTCCGGTATTCTGACATGAGGATCATCGTGCTTGCGGGCGTAATCACGTAGTTCTTCGGTAAGTCGCTGTATCAACAGGTTGTGTTTGCTTTGGCCATATAGATTAACGACTTCGCTGGGGTCCTCTTGTAAATCAATAAGCCACGGTTTATCACTCTCGGAAATGACCAGCTTAAAACGAGAAGTCACTGCGCTGAGCCATGGTTGATTGGGCGTGCTCCGCATAAATGCGATATCATGCCAATTCGTCGCTTTTCCTGCGAGCAGCTCAGACGCATCTCGACCATCCACTTCCTGAGAATTCTCAGCCCCTAGTAATGTCATGATTGTCGGAAAGAAGTCAACGCTCGTTAAAGCTTCATTGACAACTTTTCCACTGGGCAAGCGACTCGGAGCATAAACAATGAAGGGAACTCGTGCCGACCCTTCATAGGGTACTCCTTTATTAAGGCGCCCATGTTCACCACATAAATCACCATGATCGGACGTAAAGACAATGATCGTCTTTTCCAACACGCCTTCCGCTTTGAGCGAGGCAATCAATTTACCGACATTGTCATCAATACATTTCACCATTCCATAATAAGCTGGCATAATTTTTCGCAACTGCGCGGCCGACACACCATTGGCAGGCTTGCCCCAGTTGGGAATCTGAGCGGCTTGTCGCTGCAACGTTAGCGGAATGGGCACTTCGACATTGGCGTACATCGTATCGTACGGCGGACGGACAGTGTTGGGTCCGTGAGGGTCGGGTAAACTGATGTAATAACAAAACGGCTTGTCGCGGTTTTCATGAATAAAATCGACTGCTCGATCACACAGCCAATCCGTCGCGAATGATTTTTCGTCTGCTCCCGCTAAATTATAGTTCGCCTGCCCATTTGCATTTCTCGCAGCGACCCGCGGACCTTTTTCAGTGATCTCAAACTTCTTCCAATGCCCTCGGTTAAACATCCAACGATTGTCAGTGAATCCAAAATTACGCTCCGGGGCCCATTGCGGTTTGCCGGGACCATCAAGGTGCCATTTGCCGGCGAATCCGGTTGCATAGCCCTGCTGTTTCAAAACGTGAGCAAATGTAATAACGCTGTCCGACAACGGAATGTTGTTGTTAACAACTGGAGTTTTTTGTGGATAATGACCGGAGATAAAAGCTGCTCGTGAAGGTGAACAAACCGGCGTGGTTGCATAAAAACTAGTACAGAGAACTCCGTTTTTGGCAAGCCAATCAATATTTTGTGTGCCGACAATGCGACCGCCATAACAACCGAGCGTTCCAAAGTGGTGCTCATCGGTTTGAATAATTAACAAGTTCATCTTTTCCGCAGCGTTCGCTGAAACAACAAATAACAAACAACATGCCAAACGAAAAAGATTATGCAACATCGTGATGGTCCTCAGAACAGTATCGATCAAGTTATATGATTTGGGTTTAAATTCATAAAAACCGCGAGATATAGCGTAGTGCTAACCGCAGTTTCAGCTAGCGCACAGTACCTTGTGTGATTTTAGCCCCCGTTCAAGCGCAAGCTAGGTAGACGCATCATCAATGGGCATGGGGGTGAAATTTATTTAACTGCGACAACGCAGACAATCCACGCCAACCTAAACGGCGGCACGCCGTTCACGACGAGCAAAAGCGAACGTGACGAGCTTATTTCGTTCCACATCCCAAAGCTTCAGACGCAGACACTTGTAGACATCCCACGGCAACAACGATGTCACTCCCGGATTTTTCAATTCTTTGATCGCTGCCATTGCTTTGGGCAACTTGTAGAACGGGATGTTGTGATTTAAATGATGGATGTGGTGGTACCCGATATTCGCCGTGAACCAATCAAACAATCGACTCATACGAATATAACTCGACGACTTCAAAGCCGCCTGTACATGTGTCCAGTCACGTCCGATTTTCAATTCAACAGACGGAAAATTATGCTGAGCATAGAACAAGTATGATCCCATTCCAGAAGCAATCGCCATCGGAATGATCATCACAAATATGATGTTGTGCGAATTACCTGTCATTGCCAACACGAAATAAATTGTCACGTGTACAATCACAGCAAAAATCGCGTCCCAGTGACGTCTTGGATTTATGAACAACGGGCGGATACACATGCCTAAGAAAAAGACTGTTACATATCCTAAGCCAATAAATAACGGGTGACGTGCTATTCTATATTGTAAGCGACGTAACAACGGAGCCGCGGCATAGTCCTTGGTTGTCATCACGGGATAAGACCCAATGCTTGCACCATAGAGTTTGGCGTTGTTTTTGTGGTGATGATTATGAGAACGTTTCCAAACACTTGGTGGACTCAACGTTATCATTCCAAACAAAAACATAAACGCTCGAATAAATCTAGATTTTCTCAGAATCGCACCGTGTTGATAGTCATGGTAAATCACAAACAAACGAACGTGTACGAGTCCTAACACAATGCTCGTCACAATCTTCCACGGTATGGACGGTATCTTAAAAACAGCAACGAGTAGCGCCGTCCAAACAATGGTTGTCGAGATGACACACCAGAGGCTCACCCATACGTTTTCCGTAGCGTATTTGCGACTAGCAATAAGTAGTTCTTTTGGAGATTTCAATCGACTCACCGTGTTTACCGTCTTAGTTTCTAAACTTCCATTCCATCCACATGTGTTACTCGTTAAGCAATCGAAACTATTGCGCCGTCTAAGCGAAACCATTCATGATCTACGATAGCCGTGACAGCTGTCGATTCCATTTCTAGGCTTTGGGCAATATCCTCAACACTACGGGGCATACCCACCTGGAATAAGTAATCCCAAATCTTGTTTCGTTCGTCTTCCATAACTATAACCTGTATCCTGCAAACTAAGGTCTGAAACACCACTGCAGTTGCTTGCTCATTGCAGTTCTCCTATATCGTCGTGGATTACGGGGATTACGACAATACGAGCATTCCGATTTCTCCGAGAATCTGCCCTTATTTTTCCGTATTTTACAATACACAGACTCGAGATCATCGTATGTGGCGTCCGAAATGAATCTAGAACTGCAGGGAGCGATTATTGACTCAATCCATGCTATTTACGTCTTTTTATGTGGTATAAAAGATTAATAATGAAAAATCCCAATCAGCTCGTAAATTACGACAACGTCGATCAACAATATCTCGAAAAGCGACAGTTGAAACCGAGTGCTGGCTGGATATTATTATGGGCCATGGGCGTAGGTGCGGTAATTTCCGGTGACTTTTTTGGTTGGAACCTGGGCCTCGCAAATTCCGGATTTGGCGGATTATTAGTAGCCACTGGGATCATGGCCGTGATGTATTTCTGTATGGTTTTCACCGTCGCTGAACTTTCCGCTGCATTGCCTCATGCTGGCGGGTTCTTTTCATTTACTCGCAATGCCTTCGGCCCTGTTGGTGGTTTCATTTGCGGGCTTACCGACATAATTGAATATGTGATCACACCAGCGGTCATCGTCATCGGGATCGGCGAATACATGAATGTGCTGGTCTTCGGTGAAGGAACTGATCCGTCCATCGCGATTACGATATTGTGGTGGGCACTGGCCTATGGGCTCTTTGTTCTAATCAACATCATCGGTGTTTCTTTGTCGATGCGTATGGGACTGATTTTCGCCGGCTTAGCTGCTTGTGTGCTACTCGTATTTTATGGAGGAGTCTGGTTCAACGGTAGTTTTGATTCGGCGCGGTTATTTGATATCGCAGCAGACCCAGGTAACGGGCCGTGGTTTCCCAAAGGGCCGTCAGGCATTTTCGTGGCCTTACCATTTGCCATGTGGTTTTATCTGGCCATTGAACAACTACCTTTGGCCGCCGAAGAAAGTCAAAATGCTGCCGGCGACATGCCGCGCGCATTAATCTTCGGCATGGTTACACTGTTTATTTTTTCTGTACTGACACTGACCCTCAATACCGGTGTCGTTGGCGCCAATAACTTGGCTACCGATAAAGCCCCGTTGGCGAGTGGATTCATCAAAGTGTTTGGAGTCGGAGATGCCGCTCGTGTGCTAACGCTCATTGCCTTGGTTGGCTTGATTGCTAGTTTCCACGCCATTTTATATGCCTATGGCCGAGTGTTATTTGCTTTGTCGCGAGCCGGATATATCCCTCGGTTTTTATCACTAACCGGAAAACGAAAAACCCCGTATGTCGCCTTGCTAGCCGGCGCATTAATTGGATTTGGCTGTGCGTTAGTCATCACAGTGACCAAGCCAGATGCCAATAGTGATAGTCATGTCGGATCCGCGCTGCTGAATATGGCTGTGTTCGGTGCTGTTATTTCATATGCTTGCGTGATGGCGAGCTTTATTAAATTGAGAATATCGAAACCGCATCTCGCGCGACCATACCGCAGTCCGCTAGGTATCCCCGGTGCAATAGTGGGACTCCTGTTATCGCTGGTGGCCCTTATCGCCACACTATCCGACCAATCACTGCTACCGGCGGTTGTCGGAGTCGTTGTATTTTTGATACTCGGTATGATTTACTTTTTCTGCTACAGCCGTCACCATTTAGTTGCGCAAGCGCCTGAAGAAGAAGTTGCACTGATCGCCGAAGCTAAACATGAATTGGCTTAAGTAAGGAGTTTGATCAATCTATGATATCCCTCGAAGAATTGAAACAACGGTCCGCCACTGGGGAAATCGATACTGTAGTCACAGGTTTTACAGACCTCTACGGACGATTACTTGGAAAACGCTGTGACGCTGGGTTTTTCCTAGACAACATCGCTGGGAACGGAACTCATGGCTGCAATTATTTGTCCACCGTCGACATGGAAATGGAACCCATTGATGGTTACGCTGCGGCAAACTGGGAAGCTGGGTATGGAGATTTCCATCTTGTGCCCGACCTCGCAACTTTGCAGGTCGCTTCATGGTTGGACCGAACCGCCATCGTTTTTTGCGATGTGCAAGATGGTACGACGCATGAACTGATACCCGTGATGCCCCGTAGCGTCCTAGCAGCGCAAATCCAATCAGCGAACCAACTTGGCTTCACCGCCCAAGCGGCCTCGGAATTAGAATATTATTTGTTGCAAGAGAGCTACGAACAAGCACATTCTCAGCATTATCACGACCTCAAGGCAGCGGGTTGGTATTTAGAAGACTACCACATCATGCAAGGCAGTCGCCGCGACGCATATCATGGAGAACTACGCCGACATTTGTCAGCTTCAGGCATCCCCGTGGAATCAACTAAAGGTGAATGGGGACTAGGACAACATGAAATCAATGTTGTTTACACCGACATTAAAGCCATGGCCGATCGACATATCGTCATTAAGCAATGTGCCAAAGAACTTGCGGAAATCCAAGGCGTCAGTGTCACGTTTATGGCCAAATACAAACAGGACCAAGCGGGGTCGAGTTGCCACATCCATTTAAGTCTATGGAACGACTCGGGAAATGCATTTGCCGGAGAGGAGACGTTAGGGAGAATCCAATGTTCCAACGTATTTAAATCATTCTTGGCCGGTTGGATACACCATGCGCCCGCTTGCATGCCCTGGTACGCACCGACGGTAAACTCCTATAAACGCTTTCAACACGGATCGTGGGCTCCGACAAGTCTCGCTTGGAGCCAAGATAATCGGACTGCTGGATTTCGCGTTGTGGGCAGCGACCAATCGCTGCGAATTGAGTGCCGCATTCCCGGCGCTGACGTAAACCCATATCTCGCATTTGCAGCAGCCTTAGCTTCGGGTTTAGATGGCGTTAAAAATGAGATGCAACCGCCAGATGAATTCATTGGAAATGCATATGACCAAGCTGACATCCCTCAGGTCGCCGCGACCTTTGGCGACGCGATCACCGAATTCTCGAATAGCGATTTCATCAAACAGAATTTTGGCGAGGCGGTACAACAACACTACAGCCACTTCTTTAACACAGAGCGATTAGCCTATCAAAATGCCGTGACGGATTGGGAACGTCAACGTTATTTCGAGCGTATTTAGTAAACGACAGCGCTAGGAATTGTTCAAGAATTTTTTCAATAGGGATTTGCATTACGTGTCAGCAACGATACCTCGAATCGGAATCACTATGTATGGCTGTAACGAGGAAGGCAGTTATAGCATTCCGCGCGAGTATATCGATAGCGTTCAGCGGGCTGGCGGAATTCCTTTGATTTTACCACCGTTGCACAACGTGCAGGCGGCCTTAGAGCAAATCGATGCGGTGTTACTCATTGGCGGTGGTGATCTGTGCCCGTCATGTTACGGTGGCAGTGACCATGAGACCATCTATATGACGGATCCTCAACGCGACGACTATGAAATCGAGTTGACAAAAGCCGTGCTCGAGTCGGATAAGCCGGTATTGGGAATTTGCCGTGGCCTACAAGTCTTAAACATAGTGCTTGGCGGGACGTTGCACGAACATTTACCCGACGTGTACGGCGATTCGGTTAAGCATCGGTTGCCGCCCCGAGAACCCGTAAATCATGAAGTAACTGTCATCGCCGATTCGATGTTAGCCGAGATTGTTGGCGAATTGACATTCAGTGCTCCAAGTTGGCATCACCAGTGCTTGAATCAAGTAGCCGAGGAATTGACCGTGGTCGCAACAGCACCCGATGGTGTAATCGAAGCTGTTCAATGGACCGCTAAGAAATGGTGTTTAGCCGTTCAGTGGCACCCCGAACTCGCCGCTGCAGAGGATCCTGTACAACAAAAAATATTTGACGCGTTGGTCACTAGTTGCCTATCGTGATTCAACACATTTGATACATAGAGTGATTTTATAAAAAGGAATTCCTGTTCATGGGACGACTACAAGATCAAGTGGCATTAATAACCGGCGCCGCCGGAGGTATTGGGCGGGCAACAGCACTGCGGTTTGCCGCAGAAGGTGCCAAGTTAGTATTAGCGGATGTGGACGACGTTGAAGGTGCACAGACGTTACAGCAAGTCCAAGCGGCGGGGGCCGAAGTAGTCTATGTGCACGCCGATGTGTCACGGGGTGCAGATTGCCAATTAATGGTTGCCGCGGCAGAAACTGAGTTCGGCGGTTTACATATTTTATTCAATAACGCCGGCATCATGCATCCGGAGGACGGTGATGCCATGAGTACGGAAGAACATATCTGGGATTTGACGATGGCCATTAATTTGCGTGGTGTCTTTTTGGGTTGCAAATATGGAATCCCGCTGATGCTGAAATCCGGTGGCGGTAGTATTATCAATACCGCGTCATTTGTAGCACTCATGGGTGCAGCCACACCTCAACTCGCCTACACCGCTAGCAAAGGTGGTGTGCTGGCCATGACACGTGAATTGGCCGTTATCCATGCGCGGCAAAACCTCCGCTGCAATGCGCTATGCCCTGGGCCGTTGCACACAAAACTTTTGATGGACTTTTTGGATACGGAGCAAAAGAAACAACGCCGCCTTGTACACATTCCAATGGGACGCTTCGGCTTAGCCTCAGAAATGGCAGATGCCGCCTTGTACCTAGCCAGCAGCGAATCTTCCTATGTAAACGGAACTGAGTTTGTCGTCGATGGCGGAATCACCGCCGCTTACGTGACACCCGAAGATTAGCCGAGGCGCATTCGTCGTCATTCGCGGCCCGTTTTACCCCGTCGTAGAGCATCCTCGCCAAAACGATCTCGAATCAAATCAGAGACCTCATCTAGTTTTTCACGTTGCTTACTGTCCTCTTGATCAAATAGACCTTGCTGCCGCACACCACTGTCTAAACCAGTCACACCCATCCCAATTAATCGCAAGTCCAATTCACGATCGGGCAAGCGGTTCTCGAGCATCTCAATCACCGTTTCATAGAACACTTCCGTCGCATCGCTCGGCAGCGACAATGTCTTTGACCGCGTGAGCGTCTGGAAGTCATGGTAGCGCACTTTTAGGTGAACCGTCTTGGCGTGTAAGCCTGCACTGCGTAGACGCTGGGACACTTGATCCACCAAATCTCGCAACTGCTCACGCAATACGCCGATGTCGGAAACATCCTCAGCGAAGGTCTGTTCGTTTGAAATGGATTTCGCACGACAGTCTGGCACCACTTCACGCTCATCAAAACCGCGTGCTAAATGCCACATTTGAGTTCCCGCCGTGCCAAACAAACGCTGCAAGCTTTCCTCCGTATACGACTTCAAGTGTTTGATCGTATGGACACCTAATTCCGTCAGTTTTTTCTCCGTTACCTTACCTACACCCCAGATCCTTTTAACGGGCAACGGTTCTAGAAACGATTGAACCTCATCTTCGTTAATAATGCAAAATCCATCAGGTTTATCAAAGTCGCTTGCAAGCTTTGCTAGATATTTATTGGAAGCCACACCTACCGAAGCAACCAATCGCAATTCATCTTTGATTTCTTTCTTGAGCCGTCTCCCAATTACTTCAGCACTACCAAAAAGCGATTCACTACCACCAACATCAAGAAACGCCTCGTCAAGCGACAGCGGTTCAACTAGGGGAGTATAGCGAAAGAAAATTTCCCGCAGCTGTTGCGATATCTCAGCATAGAAGGCCAATCGTGGCTTAATGACCACGGCCTGCGGGCACAGTTTAAGCGCTGTTTTAGTCGGCATGGCACTATATACGCCAAATTGTCTCACCTCATAACTTGCTGCGGCTACCACACCCCGCCGCTGGGCACTTCCACCAACAATCACCGGCTGGCCAATCAAGCTAGGATTCTCACGCTGCTCGACCGATGCGAAAAAGGCATCCATATCGATATGTAAAATTGAAGCAGTCATGGGCCATCATTATTAGTAATTCTTGACGATACGCCAACACCGATGAATGCGACGGTTACGATAATCCTCGGGGACCGTCTGCTTACTTATTTCATGACACTCCGCCGGTATTTTATCTTCGTCAAACTTGAACCGCCTATAATTCGTAGAAAAATAAATGACTCCACCTTTTCGCATCCGCAGCAGCACGTGCTTTAACAAGCTATCCCAATCATCTTGAATCACCCAATCGGCAGTGGTTGATTTGCTATTGGAAAACGTCGGTGGATCGACAACTGCCAAATCAAATATCTCGCGTTCAGGCAACGCCGTAATATAGTCTCTAATTCCCGCTGGTATGTAATGATGCTCCGGTCCCTTGAAACCATTAAGTTGCATATTACGTTCAGCCCATTGTAAATATCGCTTTGATAAATCCACGCTCGTCGTTGACTTCGCTCCGCCATCGGCCGCATACACCGTAAACGATCCGGTATAGGCAAACAGGTTCAGGAAATCTTTTCCACGGGATTCTTCTAACACGAGCTTCCTTGTTTCACGGTGATCCAGGAACAGGCCTGTGTCGACATAGTCCGATAAATTCACGATAAATTTCAGACCATTTTCATGGGCTTCAATTTCATACCGATCCTTTGCCAGTTGTTCATGTTGGCTGAGACCCTTTTGTTGTTTACGTCGTTTCAAGAAGGTCTGCGCGTGGGGCAAATCCAAAGCATCCGCTGCTGTGGTCCGCATCAAATCCAACCATTGTTGATGGGCAGCCAAGTCGCGATCATGCGGCCGTTCGAACTCGCTTAAATGTAAGTGATCTTCATAGCGGTCAACAACCAATGGAATTTCGGGGATGTCCTTCTCGTAAAGTCGAAAACAAGTCACGCCTCGTTTGCTTGGCCATTTGCGTAAATGTTTCGCGCGACTGGTTAGTCGCCGTTTAAACAACTCAGCCTGTTCAACCGCTTTGTCATCCAATTCTCCAAACACTGCCGTAGGAAATTCATCGAGGTTGCGGGGGCCATGGAACTGATAATACGTGCATTCGATTCGCGCATTGTACAACTTGCGGCGGCGGTCAGCTTGTTTTTGAATCACTCGTTCAAATCGATCAAAGGATGTCAAAACGTAATGCGACCAAGTTGGTAATCGTCGCAACACCTCAGGCATCGATTCGTAAAGTGGCTCCAAATCCCGATATCCACTGAGCCGCTCCCCGTAAGGCGGGTTGGTAATCATACAACCGAAACGTCGACTGCTGCTGATATCCTCAAAGGCCTTCTCTTCAAAATGAATGTTGTCGCCGACTCCCGCTAACGCCGCGTTATGCCTCGCAATTTTCAATACACGAAAATCAATATCCGTGGCCAACAACATTTCCGGAAACTTCGGTTCCAACAAATCATCCGCTTCCGTTTTAGCTTCTGACCACAAATCATCAGAAATTGTGTCCCAATCACTAGCTGCAAATTCACGATTGCGACCTGGCGCCATATTTCTGGCGCGCATCGCCGCTTCAATCGGGATCGTACCACTACCACAAAACGGATCCATAAAGGGGCGCTTTTTGTTCCAGAAACTCAACTGAACAAGTGTCGAAGCGAGTGTTTCTTTGAGTGGAGCGCCGCCAGCTTCGGCGCGATAGCCCCGCTTATGTAAACTGGGGCCGGTCGTGTCGATCGTCAACGTGGCCATATCGTCAAGCAAGGCAATCTGACATTTAATTTGTGGTCCATCCTCTGGTAATTCAGTCACACCGTGCTGTTGACTAAGTGCTTCCACAATCGCTTTCTTCACCGCACGCTGGCATGCCGGAACGCTCGAGAGTTGAGAACGAATCGAACGGCCAACTACTGGAAAACAACCGTTCACCGGAATCCATTCGTCCCAGCGAATAGACTTGGTAGTATCAAACAAGGTGTCAAAATCTTTCGCCTCAAATGACGCCATCTGAATAAGTACACGGTCAGCTGTTCGCAACCATAAATTGGCACGACAAATCGCAAGAGCATCGCCGGTAAACTGTATCCACCCTGGCGCAATTACTTTGCCTTCGTAGCCTAACGCTGCTAACTCTCGTTTGACTACCGCCTCGATCCCAAAGGCAGTCGTTGCGATAAGTGTATATGGAATTGCCATGAAATTTTTTCTGCTGCAAGTGGTTAAGAAAAGACGTGGAGAGATTGAACAACATGTGGGCAAGGCGACATGTTAGCGGCAATTAACACATTACTGCCAAATTCGCTGTCGATTTGCGCTATTGCTACACATCGTCATCGTTAGAAGTAATCTGATGCAATTCTTTGCTCGGTTGAGGCGACAATAAAGAACCGGAAGCATCGCTAGAACTACCGGAACATTTGGAACATCCGCTGGCTGATTTTCCTCGTAGCAAGGCGACTAAGCGATAGAGGAAATATCCAACCGCCGCGATACAAACTAGGCCGACAACTGTATTTTGGATTTGCTCATTCATCATTAGTTGTTCCGTCCATTACATAGAACTCGTGGATCAGATGCAACGGATTAATCGTGGTCAGACCGACAGGCAATTGTTGCTAGCAACAACAAACGTTACCAACCCCCCTAAAAGCCGGCATTACCGGTACAACCGTTAAAGAGTGCCACGATGGATT
>CAWVZW010000060.1:0-20647 GCA_963934735.1 uncultured Planctomycetaceae bacterium | reverse complement strand
TGTATCGTAATCGAGCATTCCAAGTTCCCGAAGAATTGCTCGGTTAACGCACACCAACGATACCAACGACGCATTACGTGTTCACCCACAGCAAATATTTCCAGCAGAACATTGAAGTCGTCCCGAAAGTCCTCAATATTATGACATTGCTCGATCTGAATTGCTCAACCCTCATCTTGCATGAATCAGGCGTGCTCGATCAGATCGGTGTCTATGCGAGTTCCTGGAACTGTTGCCGAGCGTTGATTGTCAGTGATCCTGGAATTGTCGCCACTGGCCACCCGCAACGAGCCATCCAATATCTACAGCAAGCGGGAATTCAAACCCAGCTGTTTACTGATGTGCATGAAAATCCTACGACCGATGATGTGCAACGAGGCGTGGAAATTGCCAAGGAATTCCAGCCCGATCTACTAATCGGTCTTGGTGGTGGCAGTTCGATGGATTGTGCCAAAGGAATAAATTTCCTGTATTGTGGCGGTGGCCAAATGCAAGACTACTGGGGAATTGGAAAAGCGACTGAGCCGATGTTGCCAATGATTGCTATACCCACGACCGCTGGAACGGGAAGCGAAACTCAATCATTTGCACTAATCTCCGACGCTAAAACTCATACCAAAATGGCCTGCGGTGACAAGAAAGCAACTTGCAAGCTTGCCATCCTCGACCCAGAACTTACGCTCACTCAACCGGCCCACGTCACAGCGCTTACCGGCATCGATGCTCTTGCACATGCAGTAGAAACTTATGTCACAACAAAACGTACTGAAATGTCGATAGATTATAGTCGCCGCGCCTGGGAATTATTGTCGGTAAACTTCATCAAAGTCATTGATGACTCGAATGATTTAGAAGCTCGATCTGCGATGCAACTCGGGGCTTGCCTAGCCGGACTTGCTATCGAAAACTCGATGCTCGGAGCCGCTCATGCACTAGCAAATCCACTGACCGCGCATTTTGATGTTGTCCATGGGCAAGCCGTCGCAAGTATGTTACCCCATGTCATTCGATTCAACGCGCAGTCGACGGAATCTCAATATGGCCAACTCGCTTCAGCCTCAAACGCTGTTCCCGGAAACGATTCTGAGGCCCTCGCCACATTTATTACAGAAATCATGCAACACTCGGGACTCGCAACTCGCCTAGAACCCCAAGGAGTAAACGCTGACCAACTGCCAATGCTCGCTGCGGACGCAGCAAAACAGTGGACAGCACGGTTTAACCCCCGTACAGTAGAAGTAGAAGACTTGCTTACTCTGTACCAACAAGCCTTTTAAGCTGTTACGTAACTGTGTTGCACCCAATCGTATCAGCATAGCTAGACAACGTTGGGAATTCCCTCATCCTGATTTACTTTAAAGGACGGAAATAGCGAAATGACAATCAAACAGACTGCCGCGATTGCCGGAATTTGTGCTGTTGCCCTGCTGCTCAGCTCGCAATTGTTTTCAACGCGTGCAGAATCACCTCAGCCCAACTCCACCTCAGCATCCCAAGTGCTTGTTTCGACTACTGCCCCAGTTCAACCAGCGAATCCAAAAACAACGACGGCGTCCGGCCCAAAAGATCGCTGGACATATTTTCGTGGCAATGCACTTTCACAGGGTGTAGCGAACACCACGCTCCCCAAAAAACCTGTGTTGTTATGGACGTACGAAGTTCCTGAAGGTGCGTTTGAAGTGACTGCGGCAATCGTCGATGGCGTCGTCTACATCGGTGACCTCGACGGCACTTTGATAGCACTGGACCTGATAACGGGTAATGCCCTCTGGCAATCCAGTATTGAAAGTGGCTTTGTTTCATCTCCGGCTTACTTAAATGGCAGAATCTACCTCGGTGACTACGACGGGTCCTTTTACTGTTTCAGCGCCAAAGACGGCTCACTTGTGTGGAAATATGCAACCGGTGCCGAAGTCAGCTCCTCCGCAAATTTCTATAAAGACAACGTGCTCGTAGGTTCTCAAGATGCCACGTTATATTGCATCAATGCCGTATCTGGAAAACTCACATGGAAGCATGAACTCGCGGATCAGATTCGGTGTTCACCGACTGTCGTTGGAGACCGCACATTTGTTGCTGGTTGCGATGCCAAGCTACACATCATCGACTTGGAAAAAGGCGAGAAGATATCTACCGTTGAACTTGACGGGCCTACCGGATCGACCCCAGCAGTCGTAGGCGATCATGTCTTCTTCGGAACCGAAGGGGCCTCCATCTACTCCATCAACTGGAAAAAAGCTGAAGTTCAATGGCACTACACAAGCGAAGAATCTGCGCTGCCCTACCGCAGCAGTGTCGCCCTCAAAGATGGTATCTTGGTCATCGGTGGTCGCAACCGATTAGTACAAGCTTTTAACGCCAAAACGGGCAAGGAACTGTGGCAATTCAAAGCGAATGGTCGTGTCGATGCATCACCTGTAATAGTCGGCAACCGAGTATTTGTGGGAAGTTCCGACGGGCGTATCCACGCGTTTAACCTAAAAACAGGTAAGCAAGTTTGGCAATACGAAGCGGGTGGTGATTTCGCAGCTGCTCCTGCGATCGCAGAACACCGCCTCGTTATCGCTAGCGGCGATGGTAAGGTATACTGTTTTGGGGAGAAATGATTTCCGCCCAGAGTTTTCCAGTCCTTCGTTTCCAATACACTCAGTACCAGTTCCTAACGGCAAATAGGTCGCAATAAAGACTATGACCGAATCCACAGAAACATCCGTCGGCAGTTATTTCATCTCCAACTATCCTCCCTTTTCCCAATGGTCAAGCGATGAGCTAGGTGAAATAAAGACTGCGTTTGCATCCGCTCCCAATGATTCTCCGTTGGGGCTCTACCTGCACATACCATTTTGTAGAAAACGCTGTAAGTTTTGTTACTTCAAAGTGTTTACCGACAACAAGGCTAGTGATATTGAAACGTACGTTTCCGCCTTGTCACAAGAGATTGAATTGGTATCTCAACAACCAATCATGGGTGACCGCCCTTTTCGTTTTGTATATTTTGGTGGTGGCACTCCGTCCTACTTAAGTCCGAAGCAACTTACCCGTTTGGTCGATCGCTTACGTGAGAGCATTGATTGGTCTGCTGCGGAAGAAGTTACCTTTGAATGTGAACCTGGTACTTTGTCAGAAACGAAAATCAAGACGCTGAAAGAACTCGGAATCTCGCGACTCAGTTTAGGCATTGAAAATTTTAGCGATGATATCTTAAGCGAAAACGGAAGAGCACATTTATCTGCTGAGGTCTATAAATCGTGGGATTGGATTACCGCGGCCGATTTCTATAACGTCAACATCGACCTAATCTCCGGAATGGTCGGCGAGACGTGGGACAACTGGAAAGTTAACATCCGCAAGACGATCGAACTGGACCCTGAAAGTGTCACCATCTACCAAATGGAATTGCCCTTCAATACCGTTTACTCCAGTGATATTTTAGGAAACAAGATTGAAACACCTGTTGCGGACTGGGAAACGAAACGCGCGTGGCTTGATTATGCATTTGATGAATTACTCGCCGCCGGTTATCACATCTCCAGCGCCTATACACTCATTAAGGATCCGGCGAAAGTTAGTTTTAGTTATCGCGACAATCTGTGGTCTGGATCTGACTTATTAGCTACCGGCATCGCCAGCTTTGGGCATGCCGCCGGCGTCCACTACCAGAACCTACCGGAATGGGATGATTATATTTCCGCTTTGCTCGAAAGAAAGGAACTGCCGCTGGGACGTGCAATGCGGCCGACAAAAAATCAAAACCTTATTCGAGAAATGATTTTACAGCTAAAACGTGGTTACTTGGACATCAGCTACTTTAAAACAAAATACGGTGTTCACATTGTTGAAAACTGGCAGCAACAATGGCAACAACACGTCGATGATCAAATGCTAACCATTCAGGACGACCGCATTGAATTGACTCGCAAAGGCTTCTTACACGCCGATGCACTGCTACCCATCTTTTTCGAAGAAGAGCATCAGGGAGTCCGTTACACCTAATGGAATCTTTGATTTTTATGATGGGGGAATTCGAAGCTGAGTTTCCCACCGAACGCCTATATGCCAAAAACCACATGTGGGCACTGCAAGTCGAATCCACTCAACCAGTCGTCACTCGGTTTGGCTTTGCCGCCTACGCTGTAAGGCTGTTGCAAGATGTATATTTTCTTGAATGGTATTTTGATGCACCTGCCCAAGTAGCAGCGCATCAAGAAATGGGAACCGTTGAAAGCAAAAAAGCTGAGAGTTCGTTATACGTCCCGGTAGGCGGTGCATTAACGCAATTCAATCCTCGGTTGCTCGCAGATCCTTCTTGCATCAATGTCGATAAATATGGCGACGGATGGCTCTTTGAAATGCAATGCGATCCCCTTGAACACGAAACTCTAATGTCCACAGAGCAATATCTCGAACACCTAGAACAAGTCTGGAAATTAACTCAGCAGACCATTAAAGGTCAACTCAACTAGGCCTTGGCCCATGTTTGTTTTTCCGCTTGGTCTCCGCTGAACTTGCAGAATGTTCGCCACAGCAGCATTTTCTAAGTTAAACTACACATATCCAAATCGACATTTTCTAATTCTTCATCCGTGACCGCACAATGCAACGTCTTCCAGTTTTCATATCTCAAGGCCAAAGTCGTAACCCGGCCAAAAGGGAACTCGAGACACTTGTCGGTGAACAACTGGCACAGCATCAACAACTCGATGTCATTCGTATCCCCAACCTTTATGACTTGACGCCGGAAACCCAATCGTTAACGACGTTACAAGACATAACCGGTGATTTCATAATTATCACTTGGCTTTATGACCGCAGTACCCACTGGATATTGGACCGCAATGGAATATCCGGGCAAGTTGGTGAAATCGAACTCACCATCGAGACCGACGACGAAGACGAGGAAATGGAGTTGGAAGATGAAGAAGATGAAGAAGAAAAAGAGCGTGTCGCTACAACTCGCGACATCCCCAATCGTCAAATTTTCAGCCTCTCATTTCCAGCAAGCGACACGCCTGAAGATTTCATAAATGAAGTATTGCGCATTGCCGAACTTCCTCGCGACAACTCACTGACTCAGTGGATCCAAGGGGATCCCAACGAAGCAAGCTTACAACGATTCCTCGAACCAACGAATGACACGGCACTACAGGGCGATGGAACTCTGCCCATTCTGGGCCAAACTGGCGTAACGGAAATCGAAGATTCTAGTCCGCGTCGATGGTATCCAGTGATTGACTACAGTCGCTGCACAAATTGCATGGAGTGCATCGATTTCTGTTTATTCGGAGTTTACGGTGTTGATCGCCTCGACACGATATTAGTAGAAGCGGCTGACAATTGTCGTAAGGGTTGCCCAGCCTGCAGTCGAGTCTGCCCTGAAAACGCTATCGTTTTCCCACAGCACAAATCACCGGCAATCGCCGGAGGCGCCGTAGACGCAGGGGGCCTAAAAATTGATCTGTCATTACTCTTTGGGGCACCGGATGCTCAAAACACTGCGTCCCGCGAACGCGACGAGCAATTGATGCTTGCCGGTCGGGCGCCTGTTGAAGTCACCGCCGATTCCACGACCGACGATTTGGAATTTGTCGAAATTAGCATGCAACGTCGACAAACAGCAACACCGACGCAAGCCCATGACCCATTAGACGTACTCATCGACAGCCTCGACGAATTCGATTAAGCATTAGCGGGCATTATCCAGAGCGGGCCCAGTGGCCGTTGACACTAGAACAACAACCATTTTTTTTAAAATCTAATGAGCAACATTCAATACTTTGGGGCAGTTGGTGATGGCGTTACGGATGACACCGACGCCATTATCCATGCTATCGAAAATGGCGACGGGCATTTAAAACTTCCCGCCGGCACATATCGCATCACACGCACTCTAGAAATCAATCTCGGTGACAACGGCCCATTTGGTATTACCGGTGCTGCTGGCGCAACCACCATTGTCATGGACGGTCCCGGACCCGCGATACGACTCATTGGGTCGCATGCCGGCACAGGTGACCCCAACTCGAGAAACCAATCGGTCATCGACTCGGAACGGATGCCGATCATCGCCGACTTGAAAATAACCGGCACCCATAAAGAAGCCGACGGAATTGAGTGTCTCGAAACGATGCAAATTGTTTTGCGGAGTGTTTTGATTACTCAAGTACGACATGGAGTGCACCTCACGAAACGAAACCGTAACGTCATCATTACGCATTGTCATATCTACTTTAATACTGGGGTGGGGATTTATCTGGATTCACTCAACCTCCATCAGATCAACATTAGCGACAATCACATTAGTTACAACCGGCAGAGTGGTATACGCATTGAACAAAGTGAAATACGAAATCTACAGATTACGGGTAACGACATTGAATACAACAATTTCCGCGCTCATAATGCTGAGGAAGAACCAACTGCGGAGATCTACATAGATACGACGGCTGAACACGCGAGTGTAAATGAAGTCACAATTGCCTCAAACACGATTCAGGCAACCAACAGCAAAGACGGCGCAAATATTCGCATCATTGAAAATCCAAATGAGAGCCGCCGTCCGGGCCTGTTTGCAATTACCGGCAATGTCATTGGCAGCCAAGAAAACAATGTTTACCTCACTGGCTGCTATGGCATGGTCATCTCGGGGAATACTATCTACTCCGCAACGGAACGTAATTTGCGCCTCGAACAATGTGCCCAACTTACAATTGGCTCGAACGTCTTCCGGCGACACACACCGAGCTATGGTTGTGGCGTATTGCTAAATCAATGTAAAAACATTCTCTTCAGCGGATGTACGTTCGAAGATGAAGCCGACGGTGGGCAAGAATCTGGGTTCCCGTTGCTCGAAATCCAACAATCACAGTTCGTTACCATCAGTGGTAATCAGATTATTAACAGTGTGAAAGCTGGCATCATGGTTACTGATTCCTCACAGTTGAACATCAACGGAAATACGATCAGTGACACGCGACCCGCACCTCTAATGCGACAAGCCGTTTCCCTGTCGGGAACCTGCGCCGACGTCGAAATGACCGGCAACCTCGTGTCCGGAATTCCCGACACTGAGTAAATCAACCTACGATCTTAATTCCAACTCTAAATCTTTGATCAGAAAGAACCCTGCGGGACCATGCCTACAGTATTAATTACACCGGAAGCCCTTCGCGACCAAGACGGCCCTCATGTCGACATTTTAAAAGAAGGCGGGTTTGATATTAGCTTTCCTGTCGATACCACACTTGCACGAGGCCATCACAATGACGATGAAGTCGTGAAACAACTCGCCGGAGTGTCTGCGGCGATCGCCAGTGGTGAAACGTACAACCACAACATCCTGAGCCGCTTGCCAGAATATAAAGTGATCGCTCGTTGCGGTGTAGGTTTTGATAAAGTCAATGTTGCTGAAGCGACGAGTCTCAACGTTCCATTAACCATTACCCCCAACTCCAATCACGAAGCAGTTGCTGAGTTGTCACTGATGCTGTTGCTTGCAGCCGCTAAGAACCTCCGCGCAATGGACAACATTTGTCGCGCCGGCCGCTGGGACCGAGTACTACCTCGTCCTATCCGAGGCTTAACCGCAGGGATTGTCGGCCTTGGTCGAATTGGTCGTAGCACCGCTTTGCGTTACAAAGCAATGGGCATGAAACTAATGGCCTACGACCAGTACCCCAATATGGAATTC
Organism: uncultured Planctomycetaceae bacterium; assembly: GCA_963934735.1. Taxonomy (GTDB): domain Bacteria; phylum Planctomycetota; class Planctomycetia; order Pirellulales; family Pirellulaceae; genus UBA721. Next base: position 12,960 of record CAWVZW010000060.1, on the reverse strand, counting down.
ATTCAAGAACACGGTGTTGAACTCGTCGAACTTGATCAACTCTTAGCCCAAGCAGATGTGGTTAGTGTGCATTGCCCATTAAATGATGAAACTCGTAACATGTTCAATGCTGATTTATTTGGACAGATGAAAAACGATGCAATCTTTATCAACACGGCTCGTGGTGGGTTAGTTGTCGAAGAGGATTTATATAACGCACTAAGCCAAGGCAAACTACATTCCGCCGGCCTGGACGTGTTCCAACAGGAACCTCCCCAAGCGGACAACCCATTATTTACTCTCGACAATACAGTCTTCTCGCCGCATGTCGCCGGCACCGACCAAAAGAGTCTTTCGGACATGGCCTGCGAAGCGGCCAGCTATATCGTCGCATTATCTCGCAATCAATGGCCTACTGGTTCGGTAATCAATCAAGAATTGGCCGATAACTGGGACTGGGAAACCAGTCGACAATAAAGCTCAATGACCATAAACCGCTGGTGACGCGCAAACCATTTTCGGGACGACAGGGCACCTACGAAACCTCTTAGATCATTTATTTCCATTCGCTCTCACCACCCATGAAACTTTGCCTAAACACTTCGACAATTCAGCCCCAACCGCTGCTCGATAAAATCCGAATCACTGCAGAGGCCGGTTTTACCGGCATCGAATTATGGATCAATGATATATACCAATACATCGGTCAGGGTGGAGAAGTCCGAGATATAGAAAACGCTTTAGCGGACCACGGACTTGAACTTCCTTGTATGATCGCCGTTCGAGGATGGGGTGAGGCAATTGGCAGAGAATATCAACTGCTGCTCGATGAAGCCCGTCGACGTATGGAACTTGCTGCTCGTTTAGGGTCGCCGTTCGTGGTAGCTACGCCACCTCGCGAAACGTGTGAACAAAATCAATTAACCGATCGATTTGGCGATCTCTTAAAGATCGGAGACGAAATCGGCACCCGTCCTACTCTAGAGTACATCAGCTTTTTCAAAGGGCTATCGACCCTCGATGCCGCGTGGGAAATCATACAAACCATCGGCGGCAGGGCCACGCTAATCGCTGACTCTTTCCACACTTGGAACAGCCATTCCGATCGCACTTTGTTGGGACGCATTCCCGCCGAGCACCTCAGCCATTTTCACATTAATGATGCACACCCAACAATTAACTGCTGTGAGCAAACCGATCCAGATCGCATGATGCTTGGCGAAGGGCCGATAGATTTAGAATCAGAATTCGAGATGCTACATAAAATCGGGTATAAAGGAAGTGTTAGCCTAGAACTTTTCAATGTTGATCTGTGGCAACAAAACCCACTCACCGTGGCCCAACAAGGCTATCAATCTCTAAGTGACTTAGTGACTTAACCTTACCAAATTCAAGGCAACTATGATTTCCGCACTGCAACTTACAACTAGCGATTACGTCATTTTTTTCGCCACGATCATTGGAGCAATGATGGTCGGATTAATCGCTGGTCGTAAGGAAGAAACGTCCGAGGATTATTTCCTAGCAGGAAAGAAATTGCGGTGGTTTGCGGTTGCTGGATCGATATTCGGCAGTAACGTTAGTGCGAATCATATGGTCGGCATGATGGGCGTTGGCTTCAGTATCGGATTTGCCCAAAGTCACTTTGAAATAGGCGCAATCGCCGGCTTACTTTTCTTGTGCTATGGCTTCCTACCGGTCTATCGAAAATTAAATCTCTACACATTGTCGGAATACCTCGGAAAACGCTATGACGATCGCAGTCGCGTTTCTTACGCCATTATTATGATTATCATCATGGCCTTTGTGCAAATGGTACCAGCACTCTATATCGGTTCCCGCACCATATGTGAACTGCTTGGCGGAAATGCCATCATTCTCGAAGACTCGTCCACGGCCACAGAACTAACAGCCACTGCAAATAATATCTCAAACCCACCAGGTGCGATTTCGAATCAATTTCAAGTCCAAGCGCCGCAATCCAAAGTATCTATGCCGCACTATACGTGGTTTGTAATCGCCTTGGGCGTCATTGCCGGTAGTTACACAATTGTCGGCGGTCTCAAAGCAGTCGTTTATACGGATATTATTCAATCGATCCTCATGTTAATTGCCGGTATCGGACTTGCGGTGTTGGTTTTTTCTCAACTCGGTTGGAATGAAATGCTTGAACTCGATGCAGCCGCCGGTGACGCTTCAAAAATGAACATCTACCTACCGACCTACCACAAAGACCTTCCGTGGACGGGCGTTTTGACAGGCCTGATGTGCATGCATTGTTTCTATTGGGGTACGAACCAATTTATAGTGCAGCGAGCGTTAGGCGCCGTTAGTGATAAAGAAGCTCGCGTCGGGATTATTTCAGCTGGTTTTCTAAAGCTAACCATTCCATTCTTCTCGATTGCAACTGGTGTCTGTGCCTATTATCTGCTGATGAATGAACAATCTATGGTTGATGACATTGCCCCGGACACCGTTTTTCCGAAATTAGTTACACGATTTATTTCGCCCATCGGCTTTGGTTTGGTTGGCTTGGTCGCCGCCGGCGTAATCGGAGCAATCCTGTCTTCAATCGATTCAATGATGAATTCAGCGGCAACGATCATTTCCGTCGATATTTATAAAAAATATTTTCGCGTCAACGCGTCCGATAAGGAGCTCATCGTAGCGGGCCGCGTCACAATCGTCGTGCTAATGATCACGGCGATCCTTATGGCGTTATTTATCATGGATCCAAATTCCAATGAGAATTTCTTCTTGCAGATCGTCAACTATCAAAACTATCTCACACCGGGACTCCTCGTCGCTTTTGTGTTAGGTATATTTTGGAAACGAGGTACTGCTCCAGCGGCGTTTTATACAATCCTCGCGGGGATTGTACTCTCGTGGGTCGTCGTCCAAGTTTACGACAGTGACATGCCCCGACCGCTTTATGACATCGCATTAGATCGAGCGAGCGTGTCTGATTTTCATGCCGGTGAATTTGTGCCCGCCGGATATCTGGGTCAAAACGTACACGAGATGAACCAAGATCAGTTCGATGCATTTATTGCGAATGACATTCGTCCCAATATTTCAGCAGTGCAAAAAATGTTTGGGCCAACGCTTAACTTCTTCCACCGCGTCGTTTTTGTACTAGGTCTTTCCGCAATCGTATTTGTCGTTATTAGCTTAATTACGCCCTGCGATCCCGAAAAATCCAAACTTACGTGGACTGGACTGGGAGGTCATCACCCCACACGCTTGAAAGTACTCGCTAAGACACTTTGCCTGTCGCTTGTAATTTTTGCCCTCCTTGGATGGCTTACCGATCAAGCGTTTCTAACGCCAACTCTGGCAGCCTGTTTTGCAGCATTCTGGACTCTCGGAGTCTACGGCTGTGAAATACTCGAAAAAATCAAAACCGACGATAGCGGAATGTCACGCGTTCAATACATTCTCCGCAGTGACTTAACCTACGCTGGGCTACTAGCGGCGACCGCAATGTTCATGATGTACTTTTTCTTTTAATCCAAACCACGTCTCACCTTCTCTTTTGAGAGGAAAAGGCAAAAGTTAAAAATACGGTAGGTGAAAAACGATGACCTTGCAAAAACAAACACGACGTGCCGTTCTTAAAACACTCGCGGCAACTCCAGTTCTCACAAGTCTATCCGCACTGGATTGCTGGGCAGCAACCATGCTTGCTGAAACGGGAAAGCGGCCTCGTGTTGCTGCTATCTATACCTCATTTACATATCGCAGCCATGCACATGTACTACTAGAAAACTTCTTGGAGCCCTATTTATTCTGTGGCAAGAAAACAGACCCTGGAGTTGAAGTTGTCAGTATGTACCGCGACCAGCAACCCGCAGGTGACATGACGGACCAAGTCTCAAAACAATATGGGATTCCAGTCTTCAAGACCATTCGGGAAGCCGTATGTGTCGGCGGTGATAAATTAGCGGTCGATGCAGTGTTGTCGATTGCCGAACATGGCAACTATCCCGTCAACGATCGTGGTCAACGCATGTATCCACGTAAGAGATTTTTTGACGAAATCGTGGCGGTGATGAAGGAATCAAAACAATTTGTACCACTGTTTAACGATAAGCATCTGAGTTATCGGTTTGACTGGGCCAAAGAAATGGTCGCCACAGCACGTCAATATAACATTCCCTTTCTCGCTGGAAGCAGTGTTCCGCTAGCTCAGCGCAGACCCGAAATTGCAATCAAGAAAGGTGCACGAATTGTGCAAGCCATTTCCATTCATGGTGGACCGGTCGAATCATATGATTTCCACGCATTAGAAATCTTGCAATCGATGGTTGAGAATCGCCGTGGTGGTGAAACAGGGGTCAAGCGATTGACGTTTTATGAGGGCGACCAAGTGTATCAAGCAGCCAAAGCTGGAATTTTTGATATCGAATTGGCCGATGCGGCGATGATAGCGGAATTAGGTCATTCGATTGAGAATTTCGGCAAACTCGAGGGTGAAGATGAAATTACGCCACACGCCATTGTCTTCGATTACGTGGATGGGCTCAAAGCGACTATTTTACGTGTGGGAACAAGCAGCACACGGTGGAACTTTGCTTGTCGCATCAAGGGCAATGTTGCCCCGCTGGCAACGAGTTTCTATGTCGGACCATGGCGAAATCGCAATCTTTTCAAGGCTCTCGCCCACTCCATTCAAACACACTTCCGTAACGGCTCAGCTCCCTACCCCGTCGAACGGACACTGTTAGTGTCCGGCATGCTGGATTCTGCTATGCAAGGACGTCTCGCTTTGGGACACCCGCTGCATACAAATCATCTTCATATCTCCTACAAAAGTCCTGACCATTCAGCGCTGCGCGAAAACGGGGACTCGTGGAAATTTATAACAGAAGCAATTCCAGAGCCCGAGCGATTTGATAATGGGCTGCCAGCAGAATTCAAAAAATAAAACGAGCTAACTCTATTATGCAACCACTCAATTGGTCAATCATTGGACTCGGACGTTTCGGAAAGATCCATGCCGAAACGGTACGTGAGATAACTGCTGTGAACTTATATTCAGCCTGCTCTAGAAACGAGCAGACATTACAATCTCACGCCAGCGACCTGCAACTCACAAACACGACAACGGATTATCAGGATATTCTTGCTGACCCGGCAGTCGATGTGGTCTCGATTGTGACACATTGGGAGGATCATTTTCAAGTTGCAATCGATGCTCTGCAAGCAGGTAAACACGTGCTGCTCGAAAAGCCAATGGCCGCGACACTTGAACAATGTCGGGAGATCCAAGAGTGTGCACAACACAGCGACGGCAAATTTATGGTCGGCCATATATGCCGCTTCGACCCCCGTTACGCGCTTGCACGTGAGTCCATTATGGCTGGCGATATTGGAACGATTTGTTCCATACATGCATGCCGCAATTTACCCACAGTCGCAGGAAATATTCGCCTCGATAAAATCTCTCCCATGATCGGTGATGGTATCCATGATCTAGATCTGGTGATGTGGATGCTCGGCAGGCGGCCACTGAGCGTAATGGCAAAAAATGTACGCGTCCACAATTTCAAATACCCTGATATATCATGGGCCATGTTTGACTTTTCAGACCCAGCGGTGGACCACGAAACGATTGCTGTTATTGAAACCAATTGGGCGTTACCCGAAAACACTCCTACCGTAATCGACGCACAGATGGAAATCGTGGGGACTACCGGTCAAATCCATATCAATTGCAGTGAAACCGGACTCCAAGTGCAAACACTCGAGCAAACGAAATACAAAGATACAATGTATTGGCCGCAGGTCGAGAACCAACGCCAAACAGGGATACTAAAGTCGGAATTAGAATATTTTGCCAATTGCATCCATCACGACCGGCCGATCAATATTATTACTGCTAAGGAAGCACAACAAGCTATGGAAATTATCTTATTGGCTGAAGAATCTACTCGATGTGGACAGCTTCTTCCGATTGCACCCACAGGATGACTTTACCCAGCGTCGATAATTCTCAACGGCTTGTTCTCTGATATTAAACCAATATTTGAACTCGCCAAACTCCCTCGGTCGTATTATCCTGAAGAGTTCCCTAAGGGGATTTCATGTCACAAGACCCGCTAGGCTAAGACTACGGTTTGCTGACAGTTTTACACAACTTTTTGCGTCAAGAATCTAATTCCATGAACCACCGCTTATACATCGAAACGGTCGGCTGTCAAATGAATATGCTTGACAGTGAGATGGTCGTCGCCGACCTTCGCAAGCACGGGTATGAGTTAACCCACGATGTAAAGCAAGCAGATACAATTCTCTACAACACCTGCAGCGTCCGAGCTCATGCTGAAGACAAAGTTTACAGCGCTCTAGGAAGGCTAAAGCTGCTGAAGCGTCGTCATCCCGAAAAGATTATTGGAGTCATGGGATGTATGGCGCAAAAAGACCAGACCACAATTTTTGATCGAGCCCCGTATGTCGATTTAATTGTCGGACCAGGTCAGTTACAAGAAATACCTGGCTTGATTGAGAAGATCAGAGCCGGCGGTGAGCATGAGATGGCAGTCGGACTAGGTCGCCGCGACGGTTCGCAAGAAGACATTCGTAAAAGTCATCTTACGTTTGACCCGCTACGGGATCCGACGATGCGACCGACACCCTACCAGGCTTTTCTGCGAATCCAAATTGGTTGTGATAAATTTTGCACTTATTGTGTTGTCCCAAATACGCGGGGACCGGAGCAAGGTCGCCCGCCCGAGATGATCGTCGATGAAGCTCGGCTATTGGCTGAGCAAGGTTGCCTGGAGATCACACTTCTGGGACAAACCGTCAATAGCTACAGCTACACCGCCGATGGCAAAACAACCGACTTGGCAGCCCTGCTTGAAATGCTGCATGAAGTCGAGGAAATCCAGCGCATTAAGTTTGTCACCAATTACCCCAAAGATATGGGCCGGAATTTATTAGAAACTATCCGTGACCTCGACAAAGTCTCGCCGTATTTACATGTCCCGTTGCAGCATGGCAGCAACGAAGTTCTACAACGCATGAAGCGTGGTTATACAGTGGAAGATTATCGAGACATGATGCATCGTATCTGGGACATTGTTCCAGACGCCGCTGTTTCAAGTGACTTTATTGTTGGTTTTTGCGGTGAAACCGACGCTGAGTTTCAGACGTGTATTGATTCTATTCGTGAATACCGATTCAAAAACAGTTTCATCTTTAAGTACAGCGAACGCGAAGGTACTAAAGCTCAGGATGTAATGATTGACGATGTACCCTATGAAGTTAAACAAGCACGTAATAATGAACTGCTCGAAGTACAAAACGAAATCAGCGAAACTGAAAACATTAAATTTATCGGCAAACCAGTCGAAGTGTTAGTCGAAGGCCGCAGCAAGAAATCACAGCAATTTGAAGAAGATGGAAAACCGATCCAAATGGTTGGCCGGACCCACTGTGACCGCATTGTCGTATTTGAAGGTAACGACCGTCAGGCTGGGCAAATTCTGCCGGTGACAATTTTTGAAACAACGCCATTTACCATGTTTGGCACAGTTGTAACGGAGCATGTCGGCCCCGAAGTGTTTTCACTTTAATCGGGAACTCTTATTGGTAAGAGAAGCGGGAAATAAACAATGTCACGAGTCGTTTTAGCAATGTCCGGAGGCGTCGATAGCAGCGTCGCAGCTCATTTGTTACTAGAACAAGGGCACGATGTCATCGGTGTTTTCATGCGTCATGGCGAAGAATCTGCTCAGTCCTGTGAATTAGACGATCCGGCTGACAACCCACTATTACCGCTGCTGCAAAACCGCGCTGACCATAAACAAGGGTGTTGTAGCGCCTCGGACGCGGAAGATGCACGACGAGTAGCTGATAATCTGTCCATCCCGTTTTATGCGTTAAACCTACAAAAAGATTTCCGCCGCATTATCGACTATTTCGTTGCCGAATACACCATTGGGCGCACCCCTAACCCTTGCGTTATGTGTAACAATTGGATCAAGTTTGGAAAGCTATTTGAATATGCCGACAGCGTTGGTGCCCAGTACGTTGCGACCGGACATTACGCGCGATTAGTCCCCGCTGCAAACACAACAGATCTTCCACGGTTAGCGCGAGGTGTTGATGGCACAAAGGATCAAGCATATGTATTATTTGGTATCGAACGCGATTACCTACAGCGGATGATGCTGCCGGTTGGCGACTATCCGAAAACGGAAATCCGAGCACTCGCTGCTGGATTGGGTCTACGAGTTGCTGACAAAAAAGATAGCCAAGAAATCTGTTTTGTTACATCTGGGCATCACGGTGAATTTGTACGACAGCGACGGGGCAACACCGACTTGTCTGGCGACATTGTGACTACCACGGGAACGGTCGTCGGCCAGCATGATGGCATTGAACAGTTCACAGTCGGACAACGCAAAGGACTGGGCGTAGCGTTAGGCGAACCACACTATATTGTTCGCATCGATGCCCCGGAGCGACAAGTAATCATCGGTGAACTTTCTGAATTGGCCAAGAGCTCACTGACGGCTGACCGCACCAATTGGCTTGTCGATATGCCGCTTGACGAACCGTTTAAATGCCAAGCTCAGATTCGTTACAATAGCGCTGCTCGACAGGCAACAGCGTCGATCAATGCAGACAATATTTTGGATATTGAATTCGATGAACCCTGCGACGCGATAGCTCCTGGACAAGCCGTCGTCTGTTTCGATGGCGATGTCGTCCTCGGCGGCGGTTGGATTCTGTAATATCTAACGACACCCACACAGTGAACCCCCCTATTACATTAACTAAGTATCTTTATAATGTAGATTGCTACGGTTCTTATTCTCCTTACGATGACACCATTTATGGATCCTGAATTACAAAATCGCGCTGATAAAATTCGCAATCAGTTATTGCATTTGCGCGACAGCCTTTGACTATCCTGCGAAAGCAGATGAAATCACCTCCATCGAGTTGAAGATGGGGAAAGCTGGATTCTGGGATAATCAAGAGACTGCACAGCAACTCGTTGTCGAGCTCAAACAACTCAAAACAGTCGTGTCACCGATCGAAGAACTCGATGCAGCGTCCGCAGATCTCGTTGGACTATTGGAAATGGGGGAAGATGATCCGGAGATCGCCGCTGAGGTGACTTCGGAAATTGACCGCTTGGAATTGCTGGTCAATGAACTTGAGATGAAGTCGATGCTGAGCGGGCCTCATGATCAATCTGGGGCCATCATGACAATCAACGCGCGAGATGGTGGCACCGATGCTAATGACTGGGCTGAAATGATGCTCCGTATGTATACGCAATGGGCACATCACAATGAGTATTCAATCGGCTTGATGGATCGTAATGACAACGATATCGCTGGTATTAACAGCGTTACGATCAGTATTCGTGGGCCCTTCGCGTATGGGTATTTAAAAGGTGAAACCGGTATTCATCGACTCGTTCGTATTAGTCCGTTTAACTCCGAAGGTAAACGACAGACCAGTTTTTCTGCGGTCGACGTATCACCAGAAATCGCCGATAGCGTTAAAATCGAAGTCGATGAGAACGAAGTTCGCGAGGACACGTATCGGGCGAGTGGAGCAGGCGGTCAGCATGTGAATAAGACCGATAGTGCCATTCGATTGACACATGAACCAACTGGAATTGTTGTGCAGTGTCAAAATGATAGAAGTCAGCATAAAAATCGGGCGGCGGCCTATAAGATGTTACGTGCGCGGCTCGCTCGAGTCGAAGAAGAGAAACGGGAAGCGGAACAAGCTCAAAAGTATCTCAACAAAGCCCGTGTTGGATTTGGTTCCCAGATAAGGAATTATTTCTTGCATCCCGACCAACGTGTTAAGGATACACGCACCGGATACAGCGAAGGTAATTTTCATAATGTTTTGGATGGTGATATCCAAGGCTTTCTAGATACATTTCTTCGTTGGCGCATCGGACAAGAATAGAGTAGAATTCGGCGCAGTGTCTATTTGTGATATTCCTTGTAATCCTGAAATTACTTTTGCAGAGTTTGTTCGAAATCAATTTGTCCAGCGCAGGAATTAAGAAAGAAAATTATGTCAGAATTGGAAAACCTAGAGTCCATTGGACCCGACGCCACTGGATTACGTATAAGTATGGTTTGGGAAAACGAACGTTTCAAACACTGTGTCGATTGGGTTGCTGGAGATCAAGCATTTCGCATTCTCGAAAGCGTCGAAGGAGACGAAAACGACTTGTGGCCTCCTAGCCCGACATTGCAACAACTCACCTTAGAACAACGAACACAAAGTCGCCAAGTGGGCCTGATGGTCGGAATGGCGGGAAATAGTCATTGGTCTGTTGCTATTGAAAATGATCCTCGTGACAAGTCCATGCTTTTCGAAGCTGCTTGTCGTGTGGCTGATACTACAGCTGGCAGCTTAACGACAACGTATAAATCGATGGTACCTGTGAAGATTGTCGATCCGATTGAACGAGTCGCCGAGCTTTCGATCGCTGGACGCAAATGTCGTATTAAAGTTGAATCCACTGGTCGCGGAGAATTGGATGAGCTTAAAATCGAAGGGAACATCATCACCATCACTCCCACCGAAATGCCCGAAGCTTGGCCGGCAACCGTCGAATGGAAATATCGGCTGTTTGGATAAAACTTGAACGCGATAAAATCGGAATTGATCGAATCGCCACCCTTGATAAACAACGAGTCTACGATCAAAATATGTGCTAGCTCTGTAAAAACAATTGACTCACAAATACGGAACCAATCATGGTCTTTGAACATATCGAAAATCTTAAAAATACCTACACCGACAAAAACGTGCTTGTCGATGCAGATTGCCCGGAACTCGGAAGATTCCAAGGGCTTACGGGTACGGTTAAGACGGTCAATATGAGTGGACGCGCATTGGTTGAATTTGATGGTCATAAGAACATCGGTTGGTTTGATATTGATGTCGATTTTTTGAAACTCGTCGACAAGGCCGCCCCTGTGGAAACACCAGTAGCTTCACCGGCGGCTAAAAAACCGGCGGCCAAAAAACCGGCGGCGGCACAACCCGACGCCACTCCCACAGACCCCGCTAATATGAACGTTGCAGATATGCTCGCGGCCGCTCGAGGCGAATCCACTGCACCCGCTGCTGAAGCACCTACCGTAGAAGCACCTGCCGTAGAAGCAGAAAAAACCGCTGCCGCGGCTGTCGATCCAGCTAGCATGAGTGTTGCAGATATGCTCGCAGCTGCTCGAGCTGAATCCGCAGCACCCGCTGCTGCAGAAGAAGTAGAAGAAGAAGAACCCGCTGCAGAAGAAGCTCCAGCTGCAGAAGAAACGCCAGCTGAAGAAGAAAAACCCGCTGCCACGGCTGTCGATCCAGCTAGTATGAGTGTCGCTGAGATGCTCGCAGCTGCTCGAGCTGAATCCGCAGCACCCGCTGCTGCAGAAGAAGTAGAAGAAGAACCCGCTGAAGAAGAACCCGCTGCAGAAGAAACGCCAGCTGAAGAAGAATCAGCGGCTGACGATGGTGGTAGCGAAGTTCAAGCGCTCCAAGAGGCTGAGGACGCCGCAGGGATGTGTGCCTATTGTCGCAAAGTCGATGCATAGCAAGCGACATTATTTTACATCAAGCATGCGTTGTAGCGCGACGAGCGACCAGCGCTGTGTATCTTGATCGACAGAAATTGTATTGACTGGTGTGCCCTGGGCTAGATTTTCCAGAGTCCAGCAGAGATGGGCTAGGTCAATGCGATACATTGTGGCGCACATACAAACCACTGGTGATAAAAAGTGAATTTCCATCTCGGGATGTTCTTTCTTTAGCCGATTGACCAAGTGCAACTCGGTTCCAATCGCCCATTTCGATCCTGCTTCAGCCTCTTCAATGACTTCAATGATTTTACCAGTTGAACCTGAAATATCTGCCAGATCGTTTACTTCCTGTGGGCACTCTGGGTGCACCATGATTTGAATACCCGGATGTTCACGCCGAAACGTCTCAACATGCTCGGCCTTAAACATCTGGTGCACACTGCAATGCCCTTTCCAGAGTATCACTTTGCTCTTCTCGATTGCTTCATTACTATTGCCGCCCAGTTCCAACGCGTACGGATCCCAAACTGGCATTTGTTCATTGGAAATCCCCATCGCTAAACTTGTATTGCGACCCAGATGCTGATCGGGAAAAAACAACACTCGAGACGTCCGTTCAAACGACCACTCTAAAACCGCAGCGGCGTTGCTAGATGTACAAACGATGCCTCCGTGCCGCCCAACAAATGACTTTAAACTTGCAGCTGAATTAATATATGTGACAGGGGTGATATCTTCACAATCAATCACTTCTCCCAGTTCCTCCCAAGCATTTTCTACTTGGTCAATCGCTGCCATATCCGCCATCGAACACCCAGCAGCCATATCCGGTAACGCCACGGTAATGCGGTCTTGAGTTGCGAGACGTTCTGGGCGATTGGCTAGAATGTCAGCCGTTTCTGCCATAAAGTGAACGCCACAAAAAACGATGACCTTGCAGTCAACATTATCTGCTGCCATCCGGCTCAACTGAAAACTATCACCCCGCAAATCGCAATGATCAATAACTTCATCTTGCTGATAATGGTGCCCGAGTATCATCAATTCCGAACCCATCTGTTGACGGACTTTTTCAATGCGGCTGGACAACTCTTCATTGGACAGCGACTTGTAAGGTAGCAATTCAAAAGTAGGAGTCGGATCTGTAATGGTCGCCATCATAGCGGTTCTCGGATAATATAATTGCGGCTGATACCGTTTTCACTAATTCTATTATGAACGCTAAACTGTGTTTTGGGAACTGTCACAGCCCTTGCCAAAAGTATTCAGTAGCAGGCATTCAGCGGTGCATAACTACCAAGATGGCAATACATAGATTAATATAATTTAATAATCTATGCATATGTTCGCGGCATGTCCATTGTGATATGTCTTATCTATCCCGTACGACAACAAGCTCATGATTTTGCTGATC
>CAWVZW010000059.1:0-21284 GCA_963934735.1 uncultured Planctomycetaceae bacterium | reverse complement strand
GTGGTTGGAACCGCTGACGCCAATCGTCGGTCCTTTGCCGTAGTACAACGGATCGATAATCGAACAACGTTGGCTAAAGACGTGTTCACCCTCCATGTCGGCTTGATTAGGAAGGACGTGCACTTTCCCCGTCTCGTCCACGAGATTAAATGAAGCACGGTCGGTACCTGAATCCACCGTTTCCCACCCGGAATAGGTTTCCGTCCGCGTGTTGCCCTTGCTGTCGGTTACTGTTCGGGTCCGCGTGTAATGTTCCTCAATCGAATATTGATACCAACAACAGTCTGATTCTTTGAGGTAACTTTGTAAGGGATAACGTAATTCAACTGTTCCTTTGACTTCATTGAGTCCAATGAAGACTCCTTTAACTTTTGATGTGGGCGTATCTTCAATAAGTCGTTTTCGTTTTGTAGACTTCCAGTAATAAACTATGGAAACAACAAACAAGACGGCAGGTACGCCCACCGCCAAAACCATGGCAGCAAACTCACCGCCCTCCTCATCTGCCAACGGAAATACGTTCTGCAATAATTCCATTCTCTACAACCTTGTGTGTATCTGAATTCACTAAACCGGCAAAAACTCGCTCCGGTTGATTTCTATTGCCCGCGAGTTTGGTTCTAATATAGATAAACCAACGCCGAACTTCATTATACCGGAAATGATCATGCCCGACCGCCCCAACTTTCCATTCAGTATCACTGCATGGCCCACAATTTCGATCCTAACCACCATGGCAAGTTTGCTGTTTTGCAGCGCAACGCTCGGTGAAGAACCGACACAAACAGTTGGAACTATCCAGCAGGTCGTCACAGCACCCACCGTAGCGTTCTATGCCATGGGAGATGTTCCCTACGCTCCGGAAGAAGATCTACTATTGCCAAAACAAATAGCAAATCTGCCTACCGACGGCCGTTTTCTGATACATGTCGGTGATATCAAAAATGGTACCACCCCCTGTGATGAATCGATTTACACCAAAGTCGCCTCCATGCTCGGCAAATCAAAACTCCCCACATTCATTATTCCAGGCGACAACGAATGGAATGATTGCGAGAATCCTGCACAAGGATGGAAATATTGGCAGAAACATTTCAACAACTTTGATACCAAATGGAAATATGATTTTGTAGTCAGCCGCCAAAAGGTACGCAATGAGAACTTTACCTTCCGTCTCGATGGAGTCCTGTTCATAGGAATTAATCTTGTTGGTGGCCGAGTGCATGATGCAATGGAATGGAAGACCCGTCACGCTCAGAACATCACATGGATCGAATCGACACTAAAATCCAACCACGAAGAATTCCATGCAATCGTTTTGTTTGGTCACGCACACCCGATGATTAACCATAACGATTTCTTTACACCGCTGTTGCCAATCGTAAAAACCACTAACGTCCCGTTACTCTATCTGCACGGCGATGGTCACAAGTGGATCCAAGACAAACCGCTTGGCACTGACTTAATTACACGCGTCCAAGTGGACCAAGGTGGAATCGCTCCGCCCGTTAAAATTACTGTAACTCGCAACCGCAATGAACCTTTTACATTTACTCGTCGACTCCCTAAAACTCCATGATAACTAAGTCATCTCTATTCACGCATGCACTCGCAATCGTCGCTCAAGCTTCCCTCTTGGGATATGCGATTAACGCTGAAGAACGTCCGCTAACACCGATTCCACCCGCATGGTCTTGGATTAGCGCGACCACAGACGCCCGCATTGGAAAGACTGGGAGTTGGCAGCGCGATCAATTTCGAAACGCTCATTCGGCTCATCTCAAGAGTTACCAAGATGGCGATGAACTAGCCCTCCCGTTTTCCGGTACGGCCATCGGTATACGACTTGCCGGACAAAACACACCGGAGTATTCAGGACAAGGAGCCGCCAGCCAAGGATTGCTGCAATGCAGCATCGATGGTGTGCCCCTAAAAACAATAGGTTGCACACACGCAGGCCGCGAACACATATTGGCCCACGGTCTCAAACCGGGTGGTCACATCCTCAAAATCCGCCATGCCGCGGCGAACAAACAAACCGGATGCCGTATCGACGGGTTCTGGGCACTTCCTGCTGAAACGGGAAGCGTAGCATTCCAATTGACAGGTGAACGATCACAATTCTTAACCGATTGTCGCCTAATTGTCGTTCAAGGTGACAAAATTATCCGCTCCACAATCGCTCGAAATTGGATATCGGGGACCTGTTCATTGTTACTGCCGGCAGGGAAGAACTACCAAATTGTGGTTCAAGCGTCCGGGTGGCAAACCGTACGCAGTTCCACGTTTGACGTTACCGCCAATACTGAAACAACTCTAACATTGCCGTTTTTGCAGCGAACCGTTAGCACAGTTTCATATCGCTTCCGCTATCCAAGCATTAACAACCAAGCGATACGCACGCAAGGGTCATCGTTGCGAGCGCGGTTTTTAGGATTTACCTCAACGATCAAAACTGTCCGCATCAAACGCCAAATCGGCAACAAGACAATTTCGCGTTTAGTAGAGTTTCGCGAATTATCCGAGCGCGCAGATTATTACGACCGTGAAGTTGAGGTGACAATTCCTGGGGATATGCCGATTGGGGTTTATGACCTTGAAATTGCCATCGAAGGCAATGGACGTACCGGCGTCGCATTGTCTCCTCGATCTGTAGCAATTGTTGCCAACTACACCACCAATCCACGATTCGTGTCGTGGGGACACCTCGATACATCGGGGCAGCAGCAAGCAGAGTATCTACAGCGACTATGCACGATGGCAAACATCATTGCACCAGACATGGTGCTCGCAAGTAATTGCGTAAATCCTGCATATATTTCAGGCGCCATGGCCTCGCTACGATCCCCCTATATGGTGAATTTTGGCAACCACCAAATGCCTGGCCACAAACATTGGTACGGAGCGGATATACAGATCGTTCCACTCACGCCACAAATCAATGTTCTCAACTACGCAATACCATGGTTTCATGGTACCGAGGCCGCTAGTGGACTATTCAATCGTTACGACAACTCGACATACAACATCATCAATGGCTTCGAGGCCAACGCTCCCATCGAGTTCCTTAATCGACACAAAGTCCGCTTGATTCATGATGCACACGGTCTCGGGAGCAAAGCCATCGTTATCGAGGGCACCCAAACCCAACGAGCCGGTAAGACTAATTCCAATAGCTTTCGTGTTATCCAATTTAAGGATGGCAGGGTTGAATATTGCACTTATGACAATCACCCGACAGCTCCATTTCCGTTTGACCGCACGCAAGTCATGCCGTTACGGGTACAGCGAACCGCTGACAACGACACCTATATCGCGAAGGTGATCAACGAATTTAAGATGGATTTTCAAGGTGCTAATATCCGTTTCCTCGTTCCTCCGCATCTTAACTACCGAACTAGTGCCGGTAAAATCACATCGACCGCTCTTAGTGATGATAAATCACTACTGGAAATCATCGTTTCGCTCGACATTCCTCGGGAAACCACGCTTTCAGTCCAACTAAGCCTTAACTAGCCACAACAGGTGGTATTTCGTACTAATTGATATTATTTCACCGCCTATTTTTCCCTATAATATAACCAAGACTTTTATCACAAATCCTCGATCACCAATTGAGTACCCGCATGGCAACGCATACAAATTGTGAATCAATAACTCGTCGAGACTGCCTGCAATTCGGATTGGGTGGCATGCTCGGCGGCGGTTTAGCCAACTTATTGCACGCGCAAGCCATCGCCCGAGATTCCTCGAAACGAACTGCCACTGCCAAACGGTGTATTTTAATCTGGATGGATGGCGGTCCTACGCATTACGAAATGTTCGATCCCAAGCCAGGTGCACCTCAAGAAATTCGCGGTGAATTTGGTGCTATTCAAACAACGATCGCTGGGGTTCATTTTAGCGAGAAGATGGAACAGCTCTCCAAACTCACCGACAAGTGTTCTATCATTCGCTCAATCCGGCACAACCAAGGCAATCACGGTGCTGGCAACCATTACATGATGACCGGTGCCCCGCCCCGTATTCCCGTGGGTTGTGGAGCGTTTGTTAGTTTCCATCCCAGCATGGGATCCGTCGTCAGTTACCACCATGACAAAAGTCACCCACAAAGCCCCATGCCGGGTTACTTTAGTTTGCCACGCATGACCCGCAGCGGCGGCCCGAATTTCCTCGGCGCCAAATATGCCCCGTTCGTTGTCCCCGACAATCCAAACAGTAGCGGATTTAAGGTCCGTGACGTTACGGTTCCCAGTGGAATCGACGACAAACAATTCCAAACGCGTTCAGGCCTCCGCAATGTCCTCGACAATTTTACGCGTCTTAACGACAAAGCTTCCGGTGACCCGGCGGTCGCGATTCAACAGTACTACGAGCAGGGATACGATTTGGTCATGTCCCCTGAAGCTCAGATCGCCTTCGACATAAATCGTGAGCCAGATAAGGTTCGAGACCGTTATCAACGTGACTCCTTTGGTCAGCGCTGCCTGTTGGCCCGCCGACTGGTTGAGGCCGATGTGCCGTTCGTTACGGTCTACGACGGTGGTTGGGATCATCACCGCAACATATTCACCGAACTCAAACCTCGTCTGCCATCTTGGGACCAAACCGTTGCCACGCTAATTGAAGATTTGGATGAACGAGGGATGCTCCAAGAGACACTAGTCCTAGCACTCGGCGAATTCGGTCGCACGCCCAAAGTCAACAGTCGCGGCGGACGCGATCACTGGGCCAATGCGATGAGTGTCTTAATTGCCGGCGGTGGTACCCCAGGCGGTTTAATCGTCGGAGCAACAGATCGTAACGGTTATTCAGCGGTGGATAACGTCAAGAGCCCTGAGAATTTTGTGTCTACAGTCTACGCAAAACTCGGTATCAACCCCGATCAAATGCTATACACTCCCAACGGACGACCAACGCACCTCGTCTCCGACCCCAATCCAATACACGAATTAATGGGCTGATAACTGGCTACAAAAGCGTTGCTACAACATCAGGCATTTACGAATATATCAACTTGGTAATACCGTCAAATAAAACACCTCTGAGAAGAAATATGATTCCGCGAAATAGAAAAAGCAAACGAACCCGCTCCACACGTTTGCAAGTTGAATCACTGGAAAATCGGATTGTGTTATCGGCGAGTCCATGGCAAAACCCATTGAACTCGATGGATATCAATGGCGACACCTACGTCACACCGATTGACGCGTTGCTACCAATCAACGAATTGAATCTTGGCGTTACCGGCATGCTACACGAATCCGCGGCGCCTCCTATTTTACATGACATGATGGACGATGTTACATCATTTTATATGGACTCCAACGGCGATGGCTATCTGACACCCTCTGATGTTGTTAAAATCATTAATCTGCTTGCCGAATTTGATCCCTTTGTTGACACAGAAGATGTCCCCGCAGGTGAACAAAGCGATCGGTATCCGGACGTCCCTGGCACTGACGCTGCTATGCTGGAAATGGATTGGGGCTATGCCTTTGTCGATTCCGAATTGAACAACGCCTATGATGCCGACGCATTTCAATTTGTCGCTTCCGACGACCGTGTAGCTATTGACTTGTATAATATTGATGTTCCGGGCGGATTGACGGTTGAACTACTCAATACCAACCTCGAAACGATCGCCACAAGCAACGTCGGGGGCATGGATGATTGGGGAGAATACAATATCGACGTGCCGGTGGAAGCAGCAAGCACTTATTACATCGTCGTAACGGGCACAACGCCCACCGATACGGGTGAGTACGTACTGGACGTCTATCAATATGAGGATGACTGGTGGGAACCAACCACGGATTCTGAACAAGGCGACGACATACACGGGGACTCCTCTGAAACGGCTACGACGCTTGAAATCGAATACGGCTATCACAACCTAACAAGCCACATCGATCGGATCGATGATGTCGACACATTTGAAATCACCGTCGAACAAGGGCAACTTGATTTCTCTGTTTACCCTCACGACAGTGAATCGCTATTGAAACTTTCGGTAACCGCTGACGACGGCGAACTTATCGCCCTTATCCAAGGTAATCATGAGGGCGCTTACGCCGGAATCACCGTTACCGCTGGCACGTATCACCTCAGTGTTGATTCGATAAACGATGTGCTGGGCGAATACACGCTTGATGTTTCTCATTGGGGCAACTACGAGTGGCAACCCACGGCCGATTCGGTCATGGGCGATGACATCCACGCCGACGAAATTGGAATGGATGCTACAATTCTCGAAATTCAAGACGAATTTTTACAACGTATCAGTCACGTCGATACGGTGGATGATATCGACGTCTTCACGCTAACCGCCTCTGACGATTTCATTTCAACTACCGCCTATGCGTCTGACTGGACTGTCGACGCATTCCCAGACGTACGCTTTTTTGATAGTGCCGGAAACGAACAACCGCAAATTGTGATCTGTTATTTCGATGACGATGAATTTGACTACGACGACGACGATGATTTTCAAATCTCTATGCGGGATGTTGTATATTCAGCCGACGATTTTCAGTCCGCCGATGATTCTCAGCCACTTAGTTACTGGCCCGGAGGCATGTACTCAGTCACCGTTGGTGAACAGTACTATGTAGTAGTCGACGGAGGAATTGAAGAATTTGTCGGGCAATACACACTGGAAGTTACTCAATTCTCAGCGGAACCTTGGTTTGTTGCCAAACCACTCGACGCTGAATAGAAAAGCGAAAAATCGACAATTCGTTACTCACAGGGCAAGGTTACCCCACTTGTCGCGTCCGATAAAATGATATGATGGAGGCACACTTCTGGTGCCCATCAACTATATATATCTCGGATCAACCATGCGATTTGCGTTCTTCATTTTGCTAGCCTTGGCGTGCACTTGCCAAGCACAGACTCCCCAAGCTTTTACAACGGTCTTCAAAAAAGGCGAAGGCGGATATAATTCCTATCGCATTCCTGCAATCATTACAACAAAACAGCATACGCTGCTGGCATTTATCGAAGCGCGTAAAGACTCTCAGGGTGATGCGGGAAACATTGACTTGCTGGTTAAACGATCCGCTGACCACGGTAAAACATGGGGCCCAGCGATACTTATTTGGGACGATGCAAATAATACATGTGGCAACCCAGCGCCTGTCGTTGACCAAAGCACCGGTAAAATTTGGCTGCTACTAACTTGGAATTTCGGCAGTGACCATGAAGGCGCCATCAAGGCAGGAACGAGCAAACATCCACGACACGTTTATATCTCATCATCAACCGACGACGGTAAAAACTGGGCCGCGCCTACTCGCATTAGCAGCGCGCGTAAAGACCATTGGCGGTGGTACGCAACGGGACCTGGCAACGGAATTCAACTTACTCGTGGTCCTCATAAAGGCCGCTTGGTCATTCCCTGCAACCATTCCGATCACTCCAACAAAGACCTGCACCCTTATCGCAGCCACATTGTCTACTCGGACGACAATGGCAAACATTGGCAAATCGGAGCAATTCAACCAGAGAAAACAAACGAATCCGCAGTAGCTGAATTATCCAACGGCGGTGTGCTCCAATCGATGCGGTCCTATCACGGCAAGCACAACCGCGCTATGGCGATCAGTAACGACGGCGGCAGTACATTTGCAGAAGTTTATTTGGACGATGCATTGCAAACTCCAGTCTGCCAGGGCAGTATCCTGCGATACTCTTTTTCAGACAATGGAAATGGCATTCTCCTACACAGTAACCCGGCAGGACAAGGGCGTGATCATCTCACGATTTCCATGAGTCAGGACGATGGTAAAACTTGGGCGTGGCAAAAAGTAATCTACGCTGGTGGCGGTGCCTATTCCAACCTCGTGCGGTTGCCCACTGGGCAAGTCGGCATTCTATTCGAAAAAGACAACTATCAAACTGTCTCATTTACCTCCTTTTCAATTAACTGGATTAAGTCAAAATAATATATCACTGTAGCAATCGTGCCTTGCCACGACGCTAGTTTTTTATCCACAGGAACAATCACATGCTGTCGACTCACAAACATATATTACAAACTATTTTATTCAGCGCGATCTTTGCCTGCTGCCAAATAGGTACGCTAGCGCACGCTCAAGCGGACGCGCCCACCGTCGGTACTCAAAAAAGTGAATCAGGTATCCGACATTCATTTCTGGTAACCGGTTCCATCACGGCCATTGTTGGCGAAGACAATCGAATTAAATGGCAGGTACCAGGTCGTTCGCGTGACGGATTTGTGTTGCCCAACGGCAATGTGCTCGTTTCCATTGCGGACAGCGCCCGCGAATACACGCGCGATGGAAAACTCGTATTTCAATACAAATTGGACCCGGTCAACAAAGAACTGGGAACTGCCGTGCGACTGGAAAACGGGAATACGATGGTTGTAGAACGCGGCGTCAAACCACGGATCCTCGAAATCACTCCGGACGGTAAAATTGCCGTCGATGTACCTTTACAACCCGACACCAACAACGCCCATATGCAAACTCGCATGGCGCGGAAACTTCCCAACGGTGACTATCTAGTCCCTCATCTACTCGGGTTTGCGGTTAAACAATATGACAATAAAGGCAATGTAAAACTTACGATCAAAACCGACCTCGCTGAACTTGGAGGACGAGCGCAAGAAAATTGGCCGTTCACCGCAATACTTCTAAAATCCAATAACATCTTAGTAAACCTCACGCATGGCAATAAAACAGTCGAGTTTGATCAAGCGGGGAAAGTTGTGTGGCGAGTTGACAATAACCACGTTGCCGGTCGATTTGATGATCCCTGTGGTGCACAACGATTAGGAAACGGCAACACGGTCATCTGTAGCTACCACCAACAAGCCCCCGACAAACCTCGTGCATTTGAAATCACTCGCGACAAAAAGGTAGTCTGGGAATTCTTTTCACCGAACGTATCATTACACGAAATCCACGTGCTCACGACCAATGGCAAATCGGTGATCGCATCGTCGCGAAAATAGCACCACTTCACGCGTCAGCATTTCCCGACTGTTGGTGATTTACAGTGGCTATTGTGTTTTTTACTAGATTTACTGCTTGTATTTTCAAGCAGTGATTCACGTATGCAGTCCAATCCTACGGAGTGACAATATTTTGCGGATCAATACGCTTTGTACTTTAACCACGCTGTTAATAGTACCGACACTTATCGCACCGGTTACATTTTCTCAAGACAAGCCAGTCGCTCATGGCCTAGCCACGACTACGGCGGTCGATGATTCATATAAATTTGAATCCGCCGGTGAATTCCAAGTTGGTGCGTGCAAGGCTTATTCCTACAAAATGACATCTCAAACATGGCGGGGTGCACCGTGGACGCATTGGCTTTCGATTCTCGTTCCGCCAGACGTCGATCATGCGGATGCCGCTGTTTTATTTATTACTGGCGGATCGACCAGCAGCAGTCAACCCAAGGCCGATTCCACCGAAGCTCAACTGTTTGGCGTCATTGCCACCATGGCCAAGACACCGATCGCCATTCTTCAACAAGTCCCAAATCAGCCATTACACGGCGGACTGCGAGAAGATGATTTAATCGCATTTACCTTCGACAAATACCTCAACAATCAAGGCGATGACTGGCCGCTGCTTATTCCCATGGTAGAAAGTGTACGGCGAGCAATGGACACCGTTTCCACCGTGCTAACAGAAAAATCCGGGACAGCGATCAAACGTTTCGTAATCTCTGGCGCATCAAAACGTGGCTGGACCACTTGGTTAACCGCAGCTGCAGACAAACGCGTCATCGCGATCGCACCGATGGTTATCGACATGCTCAATATGCAACCGCAAATGGAACAGCAAATTAAGTCCTACGGTAAATTCAGTGGCCAAATCGACCCCTACTCTAATCTAAAAATCCAAGATCGATTAAAAACACCCCGTGGCAAACAACTAGCGGCGATCGTCGACCCGTATTCATATCGCCAAAGTCTAACCCTGCCCAAACTAATGGTCCTCGGCACTAACGATCCCTACTGGACTGTGGATGCATCGAGTCTCTATTACCCTGGGTTAACTGGAACTAAACACCTTTATTATTTAGCCAATGCTAACCATGGACTAGGCGCCTCAATTGCCCCGACAGTAGCCACATTTTTCAAGAAATCAATCGATGGTGAAACGTTCGAGATGATTAAGTGGCAACACGGCACCGACGGGTTGTTCCATGTTAAGTGGAAAGGCGAAAACGGTCAGGCACGATTATGGACAGCGACCAGTGAGACTCGCGACTTTCGCCAAAGCAAATGGACATCCCAAGATTTGATCGGTGAGAATTCCATCGGCGTCAATCTCCCTGAGCCTAAATCCGGCTGGATAGCCTACTACGTGCAAGTGGAATTACCCGGCTTACTCGCATTCAAATACAGTATTTGCACCGAAATCCAAGTGCGTCCCAATAAGTTTCCCTTCACCTATCCTGTTGAAACCCCAAAATAGGCATATGCGAACTTTATACCTAGCTATTGCGATCTGTGGATTCGGCTTTTTATACAGTGAGGTTCTAACGGCTGCCGATGTTCCAGACACCCCCTATGTTTTGGTGTTGGGAACGGCACAAGACGGCGGTTATCCGCAAGCCGGATGTGAAAAACAATGCTGTCAATCGTTGCGCTCAAGCGGCGCTACGGGGAGCCACGTCACTTCACTTGGTATCATTGATCCCATCTCAAAACAACGCTGGATCATTGACTGCACCCCAGATTTCCCCGCACAGCTTTCGCTACTTGACAAATATGCTCCCCGCGACCCAAAGCAAAAACCCGTTACGGGAATATTCCTAACTCACGCTCATGTTGGCCATTATGCCGGGCTCATCAATTTGGGGCGGGAGATAATGGGCGCACAGGGTATTCCCGTGTCAGCCATGCCGCGATGTAAAACCTTTTTAGAAACACAGGGACCTTGGAGTTTGTTGGTAAAGTTGAACAACATCACACTCCTGTCTCTCAAGGCCGACGAACCCATGAGGCTCAACAGTCGACTAACGGTTACTCCATTCCTAGTGCCACATCGGGATGAATTTTCTGAAACGGTTGGCTTTACCATCACGGGCCCTAATCGCAAAGTGCTATTTATTCCGGATATCGATAAATGGGAAAAATGGGATCGCCGCATCGAACAACAAATCACGACTGTCGACCGAGCGTACCTCGACGGTACATTTTTTGATAATGCGGAGTTACCAGGACGCGACATTTCACAGATCCCACATCCGTTTATTTCTGAGAGCATCACGCGATTCGCCAAATTGTCGGATTCACAACGAGATAAGGTTCATTTTATACACTTAAACCATACCAATGCTGCCCTCAACCCTAACAGCAAAGCACAACGCACCGTCTCAAAGGCCGGCATGCACATCGCCCAACCGCTTGCCATTTTCAAGTTATAATTACTAATCCCTCAACTCCCATTCCGCGTACCATTAACAACTCTCAAGGAAGCCAATCATGCACTTTAACCGCCGACATTTTATCGGAACCGCACTAGCAACGGGCGGTGTTGCTGCGACAACAGGAGCCCCAATTTTATCTGCAGCAACAACTACGACCACCGCCCCATCCAAGCGTAATGCCAATCCCATTGGAGTTTCAACCTACTCGTATTGGCGGTACCGCAAAGACACCAAGCTGCCGATCGAAGACTGCATCGACTTAGCCGCAGAAGCTGGATTTGACGCGGTTGAAATTCTGCATGTGCAAATGACGCGCGAGGACAACGACTATTTACAGATGCTGAAACAACGTGCGTTTGTAAATGGATTGAGCCTCTGCGGATTCTCCACGCACCAAAGCTTCGTTTCGCCTGATGCGGATTTTCGCCAAAAGAATATTGATCATACGTTGAAGTGCATCGAACTCGCTTATGCCATGGGTATACCCACCATTCGCATCAACACGGGTCGCTGGGGCACATCCAAGAATTTCGATACGTTGATGGCCAATAAAGGAATTGAACCGCGGCTTGAAGGCTACACCGATGAAGATGGGTTTAAATGGGTCATCGATAGTATCGAGAAATGTTTAAAGAAGGCCGCTGAATGCGGCGTGACCCTTGGTCTAGAAAACCACTGGGGCATTGGTATCTCTGCCGAAAATGTATTGCGGATTGTAAACACAATCGACTCACCTTGGTTGCAAGTGACTGCCGACACGGGTAATTTCTTAGAAAATCAATATGAACAATTTGAAGCAATGGCGCCGAAATGCGTTTATGTACAAGCCAAGACATACTTCGGCGGTGGTACTTGGTACACGCTCGACATCGACTATAAACGCATCGCCAAGATACTCAACAAAGTCGATTACCGTGGTTACATTTCACTTGAGTTCGAAGGTGAAGAATCTCATGAAACAGCGATCCCCAAAAGCCTCGCACTATTAAGAAAAGCCTTTGGTGGTTAAAGGCACGAATCCAGCCACAGCGGTGCGCATCACGCGTTGGCGTTGAATTCCTGCCGGTAACGAAACCCGCCGTCCACCGGCAGTACCGTCGCGGTGATATAGTCGGCAGCAGACGAGGAAAGAAACACAGCAGCTTTACCTATTTCCTCGGGCAAGCCAAGTCTTCCCCATGGAAGCTGTGTAGCTTCTTCGCGAATCTGCTCTTCGGAAAATGCAAGCCGTTCTCCTGGTGTATCGATCCAACCGGGTGCAATTGCATTCACATTGATTCGATGCTGACACAACTCCATCGCAATTGTCCGCATCATGTGATTCACGCCGGCTTTGGCTGCGTTATAGGCAATACTCAACGCTGCAGGCAATTCTCCTTGCACACTAGAGATAAACGTAATCTTCCCTCCTGCACCACGCTCAACCATGTAATTCGATACGATTTGGCTCATATGAAACCCTGCGGTCAGCGTGCCCTTGAGTGTTTGTTCCCATAGGTCTGCGGGGTATTCTGAAAAGGGCGCACGTTGACTAAACGCGGGGTTGCTAATAAGGATGTCGATGGATCCCATGGTTTCAATGCTCTGCTCGAAAATAGCCTGACAACCTTCCCGCGAAAAGGCGTTCTCTGGGATCCCAACACATCTGCGACCGAGTGCTTCTATTTCTGCAACCAGCCCAGCTAGATCAGGGCTATCCGGCCGATCATTGACCACCACATCAGCGCCCGCTTTCGCAAGTTCCAGCGCACAACCTCGACCGATTCCACGTCCCGCACCAGTCACCAATGCAATTTTTCCAGACAACATGCAACAACTAAACCCTTAAAAGAAAAAACAAAGAACGCCGCGCACCTAATCTACAACAATTCGGAGATTGGTTCACCACCTGGCAGCAGTGGGATTGGACGACCTTCGCGACTTACTGTATGCGAATTAAGATTGATACCTAGATGTCGATACATTGTCGCGAGTACATCTTCAGGATGAACAGGTCGGTCGATCGGCATTTCACCGTTTCCATTGGAAGCACCGATAACTTGCCCCATCTTCAAGCCACCACCGACCAACAGCATACTCATCAACGAGCCCCAATGATCCCGCCCACCAGTTTTATTGATCCGCGGAGTCCGTCCAAACTCGCCCCACACGACAACGAGTACTTTCTTGTCCAAGCCACGATCTGCCAAATCGGTAATCAATGCATGTAACATTTGATCGAGCGGCGGTCCAGAAATCTCCATGCCGCGACTGGGACCTTCGCTACCATCGCTTGGCCGATCATCATTAACAATATTTAAATGCCAATCCCAACAAAGCGAATCGGGCGCGGTATTGATCGTCACGAAGCTTACACCAGATTCGACCAAACGACGCGCCAGCAATGCGGATTGCCCCCAACGATGAGAGCCGTAAAGCTGTCGAGTCGATTCTGATTCCTGTGACAAATCAAACGCTTGCCGAGCTTTGCCGCTTGTCACAATATCAAAGGCGACATCGTTAAAAGCATCCATGCGTGTGAGTGCCCGAGCGCTATCACGGTTACGTTGTATCGTATCGAGGCGTTGCAATAAAGTTTTGCGATCTGACATGCGATCTAATGTGACATTATCAGCTAACTGCAAATTTGACACCGCCGCGGATAACTTCTCGTTTCCAAATGGTGATTTAAAGGGATCTTGTAAAACGGTAAATGGAGCGGTACCGCTGCCGAGGTGACCGGTACCCATAACTTCGCCGATGTTTGGGTTTCGTGTCTGCTCCTCAGACAACAAAACATAGGCTGGCATGCCAGGTTGATTCGGACCACGGAAATGAGATGTGATCGCACCGGCGCTCGGATGAGACGCAACGTTGTTCGTACCAGCGTAGCCCGTCGATAACCAGTGTGCTGCCACAAAGTGGCCATTAGTGGAATGTGCCACGCTGCGAATTAGGGTGGCTTGGTCTATTACTTTCCCAGTAAGCGGCATGGTTTCACAAAACCGAATTCCGGGGTGTGCCGTACCAACAGTACCATACGGCCCGCGAATATCGACCGACGCTTGTGGCTTGGGGTCGAACGTCTCAAATTGGCTCGGTCCACCCCCCAGCCAAATCTGAATAATGGCTGTATCACTACTCGAATTCACTTTGCTGGCGGCTTGCAAACGCAATACCTGCCCTAGTGAAAGACCTGCACCACCGGCGGCAACCGTGCTGCTCAGAAATTGTCGACGTGAGAATACCATGTCATCATTGTATCAATTTACACCGATACGCGTAAACAGAAATACGATAATACACGGTCGCGAATGGGATGGTGAACAACCAAATTTATTAATTACCAGCCAGCAGCGTTCTGGCAACCGCACCGATCTGCGCCCGTTGAACGTCGGTAACGTCGGACATAAAGGGTAATAGCGGTCCCGTCGATGCAATTTCTGCTTCATTCACTGCCGCGTGTAACACACGTACCGGATTGATCTCATTACGCAAATCCTCCAGTGGTTGAAAGATTTCGCGAATCCGATTGACCTCTTCATACTCACACGCTCTTAACGCCGCCAACATCTTCATTGACAACGCGGGCGCGATGCAAACGCACCCCGATGTAAAGCAAGTCACACCAAAATCGCGGACATGCGTTAGCGCCGGTTGCTCGCCGATGCCACTGACAATACGCTGCGTCCCGACCGCATCGCACAAGCGCGTTAAGAATTCGTCGTCGGTAGGATCTTCATGAACAATTGCGTATTTAATCCATGACACGCTACCATCATCCACAAGCCTTTTAACATGGTCGACTTCGAGATAACCTGACTGCTTGATATACACTACGGCAGGCTTGCCCGCGGTCTGAACAAAATCGCGAACGCCACGTTCCACTCCGTCAAACGTAACAACATGAGGCTGTGGCAAAATCATTGCAGTCGGATATTGTGTGTCTCGCAATATACGCGCTTGATCGAGCATCATGCCATAAGCAGAACCTACCGATGGAATAACTAACGAATCCGGAGCTGCGATTGTCTCAAGCATCGATAACAGCTCGGCAAATTCGGAAGGCGCCACATGGTACAGCAAGGCATTACCACCATAAAGAAGTGTCGTCACTCCGCCCGCTTCCAGGTGTTTAACGATACGTTGATTCTCTTCAACATTTAATGAAAGGTCTTCATTGCGCGCTAGCGGTGGAACGGAAATAACGCTGCCGGCTAAGTCAGCGTTGGAGATGGGTGTTGTCTGCATGAGAGTTGATACCATTCAAAAAGTGGTGTTATTTATTGGTAGGTTTACGGTCACTCTGTGTTTTAAGAAACTTCTGAAGTCGACGCAAATCGTCTGCATTGATCAAATCGATTCCTTCATTATAGAAAACCTGCCAGAGGTTTTCACTATGAGGAACAGCCCAAAATCGCACCAACTTATCCTGTTCATGTGCTGCTTTAATTATCGCTCGTAACCGCTGTAACTCCTTGGCTGAAATATCACCGTAGCCTTGCCATGAAAACGTTCCATTCCATGGTGCACTAACTAACGGAACGAGATCACTCCGAGTTCTTGCTTGTAAGTCGGCAAACCGTCCATCGATAAATACATACCGAGTCTTCAAGGCTGCGACTTCAGCAACTGGTCGACTACCAGATATGATGATCGTCACCGCACCGAGATGTATTTTTCCGTTCTCATAACGTGTCAACATGTGCAAATATGGCTTTAACTGCTTCCTCAGTACCTCTAACGATGCAGCGCCATTGGACTTGAAATCGATCAACAAAATGAAACGCTTGGCAGTCCGATAAACCTGTCCATCATTCTCACTGACACGTTTTGCCAAGGGTGCCAAATACAGTGCTGTAAGTGTGCGATTTTCACGCAGTTCAAAACGCGAGTGCCCGACCATCAAGTCACCGTCCTTGAGGATGACGTCAGCTTCGACACTAGTAAATCCGTGTTGCAAAGCATCTAACAAGGGTCGTTTGTGATAATAGTCATTGTGAGCGTGAGCCCGAGATTGCGGTACAACATCAGGTGGTTGCAGCGCAGTGCAAATAACGGATTGCGAAATCAAAGCCGTAAATACAAAAACAAGACGTGTCAGCATATTCCACCTTTCCACTCTTGCTAATTATCCGTCAACAGAGCATGTACGCGGTCATCGGGCCAAACCTCTAGCGGTGAATAGTTCGGATGTCGCCCGTCAGTAACATAAGGATCATTATGTTTGGTGTTGTAGCAACAGATTAAGGACCACCGTGGAGCGTCACTTAGATTTTGATCCGACCGATGCAGTAAATTACTATGAAAAAACAAACCGTCACCAGGTTCTAATTCGCAATACACCAATTCACATTGTTGCTGAGCGATGGCCACTCGTTCGGGGTCCGCGCCAACTTGATCTCCAATTTCCACATGCTCAACTCGACCGATTTTGTGAGAGCCACTCAATACTTGCAGGCACCCGTTTTGCTTCGTCGCTTGATTCACAGCAAGCATGCAACTTCCCATATCCGGATACAAGCAACCATTGTTATACCAATACCCATAATCCTGGTGCCATTCCCACGCGCCACCGAGACGAGGTTGTTTGAACATCATTTTATGGTGATAGTGATAAACCTCATCAGCAAACAACGACTCCATCGTTCGAACAACGCGAGCGCTGCGAACTACGGCGGTATACGGCAATGCATCATCAAGTTCATTACGCAGTGCCAACCGCGTTTCTCCTCCGGCGGCATCTCGTCGCACGTAGGCATCGCTAGCCATTGCACCATCATCTTGAGCGAATTTCAACAAACCGGTCATTTCCCGTTTATCAAACAACGACCGGACAATGAGGTAACCGTCTCGTTGAAAACCAGATTTGTCTTCGCTGGTCAGTTCATACATAGTTACTTATCTCCGGGAATCTCTGTGCGTGGACGCAATTCACTTAAGTGAAAGGCATGCGACATTTGTTGTCGCCCATCTAGATCCACGATAGACACAGTGATTTTGGGATCATCGCTGGACCAATCAATATCGATCGTACCAAAATTTTCTCGATGAAATGTGCGATCTAACAATCGGTGGGGGTTCTCTGTGGGAGTGCCTCGCGGATGCAGTTTATTGATACTGCTACTGGTGAAATCATATAGCGGATACGGCACGTCTGTCGTCGTCCGCGAAAAATCCGACCAATGTCGATCCCCGGAAATCACAAATAATCCGCTAGCCTTAGTCTTGGAAACAAGCTCCATAAAGCGAGTTCGTTCTAAAGGCAAGTTAGCCCAAGTCTCTTGCCCAGCCGCTGTCGGTACTAACTGAATACTCGATGCAACAAGTCGTATCTCGGCGGGTACTCGCAATTGCTGTTCAAGCCACTTCCATTGTGTAGCGCCAAGCATTGTCGCCTGTGGATCATCGTTTGGATAATAGGGTCCGCCCACACGACGTTCCGCTTTTTTCAGGTCGGAGCGAAAGTACCGCGTATCCAACAATATAATTTGCACTCGTTGTCCCGATGGTCCAAATACATGAGCATCGTACACCCCAGCGCGCGCCCGCCGCGGCGAATCCGGTACATCATTCCAAAATTGAGAAAACACTTGTTGGGACGCCGCTCGCTGTTTATAACCAGCGCCTCCATCGTTCAAGCCATAGTCGTGGTCATCCCATGTAGCTAAGACAACAGCAGATTTCTGCAATGAGCGAAACCCTGCTTTTTCTCCCAACAATTTGTATTTTGCACGCAGGACGGACATATCTTCGCTGTCACCGTAGATATTGTCGCCGATGTAAAGAAACAGTTCCGGATCATATTTAAGAATATCACCAAACAGCGGTGCTGGATCCTGTTGATTGATGCACGATCCAAAACCGATACGAGTTAAGGGCTCAGTAAACTGTTTGCCAATCATCGTCTGGGTCAGTCGACGGTCAACCGCGCCGCTGCATCCAGCGTCAGTACAAACGCCACTGGCCGTTAACAACCCACCTCCAGGTGCCTGCTCAATTCCATATCCACAATCAAACTGATAACGCCCTAACACTTCATAATCCACTGATACTTTTAGTAACGTGTTGCCGTAACAGCCAAACCACCATTTTCCATCAGCAAATGTCGCTGCCTGGATTCCCAATCTTGTCCAACCGCTGTCGATTACATGTCGTTTTTTATACACAAAGTTCATGTCATATTCGTAGAGATAGTTTTCCTGCACAGCATCAGGCAATCCCCCAACGACTAAGAATTTCCCATCATGAAATGCGATCCCACCTGCACCATGCTTCACTTCGGGCGTCTTAAAGCGGTCGGTCTCCACTAACGTCTGAGCGTCGTAGACAACAACTTCATTGTTTGCGTTACCTGCGGGATCATTAAAGCTGCCGTAATTTACAGCAACATATATCCGCCCCGCGACGTGACACAAATCCCCATGGTGACTCGCCACCTCAATTTTTTTGACAACCTTGCCCTTCGCATCGGATTTGACGAGCGCTGTTGTAAATGACCAATACAAACTTCCTTGTCCGTCGCGACAAACACCTTGCAAGTGGTGCTTATACTGGCCCTCGCAAGCGACGGTTTTCTTCGTGTCGACCGCGTCAACAACGTCGGCTGCAAAAGACGCAATCAACCATGTACACAAAACACCACTGACCAACTGCCGTATCGTTTTCATATTAATCATTTTCCTATCACTCCTAATTCGGCTGCCGAAGCCCAAGGCCCACCATTGACTTCCGTAAGGACAACGAGCTTCACGTATCGAGCTTGCTGTGACGGAAATACAATTTGCTGATTACCACGTTTTCGCGCAAACTCGCCATTCGCAACTGGTTTGCCAAACTCGTTGCCATCGCTGCTCACATAAATTTCATACTTAGCAATTCCGCCATTGAATCCACCGTCCTGTCGAGACAAATAACGAAATCCGGAAACCTCACGATTGCGACCTAAGTCAATAACAAGATCATGAGGATGCTGAAGAATTTCCGGCAGATACTCTGTATGCCAATGAGTACGTGAGTTTCCATCGAGCGTAAACCTCGCAAGTCGACTGCCAGCGCTGCTTTCGCTAGAAACCGAGGCAATTTTACATTCTTTCTGCGGGATTAGACCTGTTTGGTCAAACTGCGTTACCTTTCCCTGCGTCGGGACAAGCCGCGTAGATCCGTACTTAGCTTGTCGATCTTGTTCGTGCAGAGTCCGATCACTGAACGTTCCTTCCACTGCGGGTGTGTGGGCTGCATCGGCTATGACTTGCATTGCTTTTAAAACGGTAGGGAACTCAGCGGCAATATTGTGGGATTCGCTAATATCTTTGGACAGGTCATACAATTCCCAATCACGTTTCGTTCCTGGTTGTATCGCTTTCATCTGCTGAATCCTCACAGCTGTCTGTCCGCCAATCTCCCAATACAGATACGCATGTTCCTCTTGCTTTTTACTGGCACCGCCCCGTCTGCTAGTTCCCTGCAGTTCATTCCAGAAAGAAATGCCGTCAATTCCCGCTGGAGCTTTGGCGCCCGTGATATCAGCGATCGTAGGCATCACATCAGCAAAGTACCACAGATGATCGCTCACTCGGCCACCCTCAACGCGACCTGGACAATAGGCCAGCGCTGGAATCCGTAAACCACCTTCGTACAGCGTGCCTTTCGTCCCTCTAAACTCTTCGCCTGTTTCCGGATGTACATTGGCGCCGTGTCGACCGCGAGGATATTCTTGGGACTTGAAATAGTCGTTGCCACCGTTGTCACCGCTGAAAAATACAACGGTATTTTCCGCTAGACCAAGTTCCTCAAGCAGATCGACGATTTCGCCAACTTGCCGATCCACCATGCTGACCATCGCTGCATAGCGACGTGCGGGTTCAGGCCACGGTTTGTCTTTATAGATGTTCCAAGCCGCATCTTCATCCGGAATGTCAAAAATACCATGCGGTGGCGTGATCGGAAGGTAACAGAAAAACGGTTCATCTTGATGGTCTCGAATAAACTGTTTGGCACGATCAACGATAACGTAATGTGAATACGTTTCACCTTGGCTGCCTCCACGATTTCCCTCTAGTTTCAACTCGCGACTGTTCTCGATGATGTACGGTGGATAGTAACTATGCGCATGTACTTGGTCATAATATCCGACAAACAGATCAAACCCGTGGTCTTCCGGTACACCGGTAGAACCGCGACCTCCGCATCCCCACTTGCCAAATCCTCCCGTAGCATATCCTCTCCGTTTAAGCATGCTGCCTATCGTCTGCTCGTCGCTCCGCAGTGGAGTACCGCCGCCGTTGACGCGAACAGATGTATGACCCGAGTGTTTTCCGGTTAAGAAACAGCATCGAGTGGGTGCACAAACTGCTGAGCCCGCTAGTCCCTGAGTAAACCACACTCCGCGTTTGGCGAGGTCATCGATGCGCGGCGTCGTGATAGTTTTACTGCCCATATAGGAAGTCTCAAAATACCCCAGCTCATCTGCCATGATGTAGACCACATTGAGCTTTTCTTTAGCTTGAAGTAGCATTGATGGACCGATTGATAAAATCGCGGCGAGCGACGCTATTTTACATAAATCACGCAGCTGTATCATTAAAGTGTCCTAATTCCAACTTGTTGTCATATAAGTTTGTCTGATATTTGTATCTAATATATGCAATAATGTGACCGCTCGCCCGTATAGTACTGAAACAACACCAAATCAAAAGGAAATAAATCTCGGATACACCGTCATCCGCAGGTTGTCAACAAAGAATTAACCTCTAGAAATCCAATACATTGCAAAACATCCCAAACCCAAACAAAAAACTCCTCCCGTCGCTTTCAAAGATATTTGCCGTGGCCGTCCTTATGGTGGGCTGCAACACCGAAGCTCCCAACACCGAAGCTCCCAA
>CAWVZW010000058.1:0-21695 GCA_963934735.1 uncultured Planctomycetaceae bacterium | reverse complement strand
CCCCCGACATCTTCGGTGTAAACGAAGCGCTCTAGCCAACTGAGCTAATCGCCCTCTGTAATATCCTTCGGTACAGTAGGTCAGTCCACTGTACAAAAAATATTAGCTAATAATACGTGTATTGTATCGATATCAGCCAATCGGGCAACGGTGCTGCTTCCCCTTTTTGACTACGAACAACACAAAATCCTAGAGTTATAGCATCTCGCGCACGGACCAACTTAAAAACACAAAAGCCAACAACATAAATCCGCCAATGCAACGTGTCCACGACGGCTTATCTCGCCGTAAACACCGACGTTGCATTGATTCCATCTGCTTGGGAAACCAAATATATAACAATGCTTTTACACTAGTCAACAATGCAATCCAGGTGATCACCCCACGCAATCCCCACTTAAACTCACCGTCCCGCACAACGGCGGATACCGACACGGCCAAAAAACCATACATGATCACAGACAATAACGCCGAATTATCCAAAACAACCCACACCCGATCCATCGCTCGCACTGGCGATAACAATAGTGCAAGACCTACCACGAACTCCATCGACGCAACTACGATTGCAAAAGTGATTAAATCCATGCCGACCACTGCCTCTGTCTGAATGTTGCGAAACGTGCTACAACGCCTCCGTCAATTCTAACCAGATGTCTTCCGCATGCGCCAATGAATCCGACACCTCTGAAAATTTAGTGTGCACCTTCAACGCCTCGTCAGCATCTGTCGTCTCAACCAATAACTGATTCAACTCACCCTTCTCCTTATCCAACGCCTGGATCTTCTTCTCTAAGTTCTGAATCTTCCGCCGTAATTTCTTTTGACGCCGGTGCTGTTCACCCTTACTCTCGTCCTTCAATTCCTCTTTATCCTGCCGCTCCACGGGCGCACCATCTTGATGGTTCAACGAGTACATGTACGAATCGTAGTCCCCCAGAAAACTCTTGGCCGTTCCACCCTGCACTTCCACGATGTTCGTAGCCACCCGCTTTAGGAAATGCCTCTCGTGACTCGTAAACACCACCGTCCCCTGATAATTCAACAGCGCCTGTGCAAGCGACTCCACCGTCTCCACATCTAAATGGTTCCCCGGTTCATCCAATACTAAAATGTTGTAGTCGCCCAGTAGCAACGCCGCCATACATAACCGCGCTCGCTCACCACCACTGAGTACCTTGATCTTCTTGTCCACATGCGAATCGCGGAACAACAACGCACCCGCCGTCGCTAATATCTGCTGACGTGTCGTCCCTCCAATCGCTTCATAATCCAAATGCTCATAAACCGTTCGTTGCTCCGGCAATGTTGTATAAACATGCTGAGCATACGTCCCAATTACACTAGCATGACCCCAGTTAATTTCGCCGCCTAATGTCTTTAACGATCCGACCAAACTGCGCAGTAACGTCGTCTTCCCCTCGCCGTTGTCTCCCACAATTGCCACCCGCTCGCCATGGTCAATATCCAAATTGATCCCGCTAGCAATCACATTCTCACCGTTATCCCCATAGCCAATTGACAAATCCTCACAACGCACCACAGTGCCCTGCCGCGGTTCGACCAATGGCGCCCGTATCCGCGCGGTCGCCTCAGCACCAGCAATCTCGGTGACTTCCAATCGTTCCAATTGTTTCTGCTTGCTGCGGGCCTGGCTCGCCGTGTTCGCGCCGGCTCGATTCTTCGCAATGAATTTCTCCAACTGCTTTTGCTTCGCTACTACCGTCGCGTTCACTCGTAAATCATGCTCCTTGCGGTCTACCTGGAACTCAAGAAACTTATCAATCTTTCCAGTGAACTGCGTCAGTTTCCCCCGTGAAAGATCTAACGTCTCATCACACGTCTGTTGCAAAAATCCGCGGTCATGCGAAACCATCAAAACTCCGCCACGAAAGGACCGCAGAAAGTTCTCTAACAAAATTTGCGTCCGCAGGTCTAAAAAGTTCGTTGGTTCGTCTAAGAGCAACAAGTTGGGATTATGCAATAACAAGGCAGCCAGCTTTACGCGAGTCTGCCACCCACCGGACAAAGCAGATATAGGACCATTAAGGTACTCATCCTTTAGCTCAAACTTGCCAGCCACTTCCCCGCACTTCCAATCAGATTGGCCACTGTCCCGCATCAAGAATTCCAGCGCCGATTCCTCAGGCTTAAACGTGTCGTGCTGCTGTAAATATCCAATGCGTAACTTGGGGTGCAAGATGACCTCGCCCAAGTCTAACTCTTCTTCGCCTAGAATCACTCTTAACAACGTCGACTTGCCAGCACCATTTCTGCCTACAAAACCAATTTTAGCGTTCTCGACGATCGATGCTTCCGCACCGTCAAGCAACACTTGGTCCCCATAACTCTTATGAGCATTGTGAATTTGAATTAGTACGGCCACGGTGTTGCTTTAGTAGATGGAATAATATGGCACTTACCGCCAACGACTGAGCGAAAGCGAATAAACTACCATGCGTAAATATGAACCACAAATTTACACGAATTAACACAAACGCGAAACCACAAATTGACGCCTGTATTCTGCTACAATGCCACCATGAGAAAATCAAATAGACGACAGTTCTTGCGAGACAGTACTGCTACGATGCTAGCCGCGTCCACCGCTCCGGCCTTCATTCGTGCAACTGATAAATCCGATCGTAAACCTAAGATAGTTGGCTCGGGTGAATGCCAATATGTTGTTGAACATGACTGCATGCAGGTGCCCGATCATATTAAATGGCAAGACACCCACGGTGTGGCTCTTGATGCCGCTGGACTCATATACGTCAAACACCGCACGAAGACAGTTGAAATAATGGACGCGGTTGTTGTGTTCGATGACAAGGGACGATTTGTTCGCTCCTTTGGCAAGGAATATCACGGTGGCGGACATGGCATTGATATTCGTAAAGAAGGTAATCAGGAATATCTCTACCTTTGTGACAATAAAGGATATATCGCCAAAACCACTCTCAAAGGCGAGACGGTCTGGAAACAGACGGCACCTAAACTCGATGCCTATGCTGGTGCCGGTCCGTTTATCAACGAGAAACCAGGAATCTGGGGTAAGGGGCGCAAATTCAGCCCTACCAATATCGCCTTCGCCCCCGACGGTGGATTCTTTGTTGGCGACGGTTATGGATCGAACTTCATCATTCGCTATGATAAAGACGCAAAGGTTATTGGCCATTTTGGCGGAACCGGCACTGCACTCGGTAAATTCCAAACTCCACACGGACTATGGTGGGATGATCGTCCTGGACGAACCCCGGCGCTCGTGGTTTGTGATCGCGCTAACGCACGACTGCAGTACTTTGACCTACGCGGAAAACAGATCGCCGTCGTAAAAGATATGCTATTCCCTGCCGATATTGATACGCAAGGCGACCTCATGCTAGTCCCCGACCTCCACGCACGCATCACGATTCTTGGCAAAGACAACGAAGTAGTCACGCAACTCGGTGACGACCCTGCTTGGCGTAAGGAAGTTCTCGCTGACAATTTAGCACTACGGGCACAACCCGCGCGGTGGAAATCAGGGAAATTCGTCCATCCACACGATGCCTGCTTCGATCATGACGGAAACATCTATGTCGCAGAATGGGTGGCGGTTGGCCGAATCAATTTCTTGAAGAAAGTCTAGATTTCTATATGCGCCGTCGCATTCGTCATTTTCTGAGTCTGTTAGTAATTCTCGTAGCCTGCGCGGGCTGTGAATGGGATTATCCACTGTCGCAACCAGAAGAAGCTGTGGCTGAATCAAAATTGGTTGGTCCTTGGAAGTTGGTTGCGAACTATAATTACGCCGATCCTGCTGGCGCCACAAAAAGCATTCCTACCGCCGATGAACTTTCAATTCTAAAAATAATGAATGCCCCCGAAGACAACGTCTTCATTATTGGTTTTACTGAATTCCAAAAACCCCAACTCCCGGGTGATTCTAACGATAGACGTCGTACGCAATACGCCTGGGTAAGCAAGATTGATAGCACACGGTACCTCAACGTAGGCTCGTCACAACTCGCTAAGGCAGCTGGCGGCGAAAAGGATCGTTCCTATAGCATCGTCAAGTTCGAGTTGAACGATAACAAACTTGTCATGTACGCTCTCAATAAAGACGCGCGGACTCGCATCGCCAGGTTTCTAGGAGACTTTTATGAGCGGGACGCCCTTCGGCAACAATTGACCGCGGGTAAAAAAGGCGATTGGCAAGTGGCGTTTGAATTCACGCGAATGCAATAAGTGATATGCTAATTACCCGTGTAAATTGTTCAGAATGGTGCTATGAGTAAATCAATACAAACATCGTTTGACGTTATTGTGATTGGAGCTGGTGTTGCCGGACTAAGTACGGCGATGCAACTTGCCAAACGAGGCCAGTCTGTGGTTGTCCTAGAACGCGAGCAACTGGGCAATGGGTCCACCGGTCGCGCCGCGGGACTATTGGGACAATTGCGGGGGACTGCTGAATCTACGCGGATGTTGATGGATGGCGTAGAAATCGTCCTCGACTTGGAAAAACAAGCGGACGTCGAAATCTATGTGCAAACGGGTTCATTACGGATTGCCGAAACGCCAGAACGAGCTGAGGAAATCGCTGATCTCGTTACGATGGGCAAGAGTATTGGTTTCGACATTGAACATCTTACTCAAGCGGAAGTTGCGGCAAAGCTTCCCTACATGAAAACCGATGATTTACTCGACGCGTGCTATTGCCCTACCGATGGACATTTACAACCCGCTGAACTCGTTAGCGCCTATATAAAGGTAGGACGAAAACACGGCGTTCAGTACCATACAAACTGCGCCGTCACAAACGTCATCGTCACAGGGGGTAAAGCTACGGGGGTCGAGACGGTTGTTGGCGAGTTTCACGCGCCTTTGATCGTCAATGCTGCTGGTCCATGGTCGTACTTAGTCGCGGGTTTGACCGATACCGTCCTACCGACTGCCGCAATTTGCCATCACTATTTGACGACCCGACCAGACGACTCAATCAAAATCGATCGATTCTCCCCCGCCGTTCGCAATCGGCACCACCGATTATATACTCGGCCTGAAAGCGATGGCCTGATCGTCGGCATGTACGGCGAAGAAGCAACCGAATACGACATGGAATCGCTTCCCAGCGATTTTGATATGTCCGCTATGAAAGCACGACTCGATGATATACTGGTTGCCACGCTGGTATACAACGCCGGCCAACGGTTCCCGTGGATCACCGAACGTACGTCGATGACGATCACCACGGGAATCATGACTTTCACACCAGATGGTAAACCGTTTTGTGGGAAGCTGCCTGATATCGAAGGTCTTTTTTATGGATCAGGATTCTGCGGTCATGGAATTGTACAGAGTCCGACGATTGGAGTGATCATGGCCGATTTGATCCTCGAAGGAGAAACGTCATACGACATCGACGCAATTGAAGCGGATCGATATTTTGATGTGCCGGAATTTCAAACACGCGTTGATATCAAAGCAGCCGCCTATGAAATGCACTCCGGATATTATGGAAACGTCGAGGGACGCAAGCAATGAAGATACTAGTAACTTGTAAACGCGTTCCCGATACGGACCAAAAAATCCGCGTCAAGGAGGATGGGAGTGGAATCGACGATTCCAACCTATCCTATGTGCTTAATCCTTTCGATGCGATTGCCGTCGAAGAAGCGTTACAAATCCGTGAAGAACATGACGCTGGCGAAGAGATTCGGATCGTCGCCGTGGGAGTGGGGATAGCAGAATATGAAGCGGAGCTACGAACCGCGTTAGCAATGGGGGCGGATCGTGCAATCCTCGTGGAGAATTCAAACACGATGGACCCGTGGACCGTGGCCAACACGATTGCAGCGATTGTCGCGCGAGAATCACCGGATTTAGTGTTGATGGGCAAACAAGCAGTTGACGATGACGCTAATCAAACGGGACAGTTCTTGGCGGCACTGTTGCAATGGCCCCAGGCGACCTTTGCCTCAAAGATAGAATTTGGCGGACTCGCTTTGCAAGTGGCGCGCGAGACTGATCAGGGCATTGAGGAGATTGAAGTCCCGTTGCCAGCAGTGGTGACGGCGGACTTGCGATTAAATGAACCTAGATATGCGTCGCTACCGAGCATTCTAAAGGCGCGGAAAAAGGAGATTGAAATCATTCCGTACGCTGAATTGCAACTGGATATCGCGCCGCAACTAGAGTTATTGTCTATGAAGAGTGAGATTAGCCAACGCAGGTGTGTAATGTTGGAAGATGCCAACAGCTTAATGGAGATCATTAGACCGTAATCGCGGCGTTCAAGATTTAAATGAAAACACTAGTAATCACAGAAAGGGACGGTAGCGATTTTCGCTTAGGGTCGCGGTCAGCAATTGGATTTGCTCAGTCGCTGCCGCTATCCGTAGTGGATACGCTGTGCGTGGCGGATTATCGCGGCGAAAACCCAACGGCCGACTCTCACGCAGCGGTAATTGCCGCTGCGGTACGGCAATGCTCTTATGAGTTAGTAGTCGCAGCAGCGACGACCTACGCCAAAGACGTCGTGGGACGTGCCGCGGGGCTCTGTGGTGGCGCCATGGCCAGTGACGTAATTGGTCACCGATTTGACGGAGAACAGTTGCTGCTCGAACGCCCCATGTTTGCCGGCGCTGTTACGGCAACCGTGTCTCTTCTTGGCAGCCCCCGATTCATAACTGTACGGGCGTCGACCTATGATCCCGTCGATCTAAGCAGTGCCGATAGTTTGAGTTCGCTTGATGCAACGACGCTTCGCGTTGATTATTCGGCTGTGCCCGCAGCTCAGTGGAAAAGCGTGGCATCTCGCGCAAGTCAGCGGCCGGATGTGACAGAAGCTAAAATAGTTGTATCGGGTGGCCGAGCTTTCAAAAGCAGTGAAGATTTTGAACGACTTGTTGGCGGGCTAGCCGACGGACTCGGCGGCGCCGCGGGCAGTTCACGCGCGTTAGTCGACGCGGGCATCACACCTAACGACTTGCAGGTTGGGCAAACCGGCAAGATAGTAGCGCCGGATATATACATCGCGCTTGGAATTTCTGGCGCTGTACAGCATCTTGCTGGCATGAAAAACTCCAAAACGATCATCGCCGTTAACACAGACCCGCACGCTCCAATTTTCTCAGTTGCGGATTTCGGCTTAGTAGGTGATGTGTACGAAGTGGTCCCTCAATTAATAGCGGAACTCAATGGTTAAGCTGTTGTCGCAAATAGTCGGTATCGATAAAACGGTCACCCGTGAAATCCTCGGGAACGTTGACTCCCTTTCACGTACTGTCTTTTACGTGCTTACCGTATTCGCTTTATGCTCTTTTTTTCACGGCCTGTGGTCGCGGTGGAAGCTATGGCGACAAGGGCGTCTCCGCGACAATCCGTCCCCGCTACGACCGCGGGTGATCGTAAGACGCATCTTTGAGACGATTCTGCTGCAACGGCGGGTGCGGCGGCAACGTCAAGCTGCTGGTCGAGCTCATGTTCTGCTGTTTGGAGGTTTTGGAATCCTTTTCGTTGGTACTATCTTGATCGCGATCGAACACTATAGCGCTGCTGCGATTGGAAGATCCGCACAAGATCCAATTTTCCACAAAGGATTGTATTTTGTGATATATGAATTTGTACTCGATACAGCAGGGTTAGCGCTGCTAGCGGGGTGTCTGTGGTTTCTGAAACGACGACTGAAATCCGATTCGAGCATGGCGCATGTACGCAGCGATTATTTGGTTCTGGGTTTGTTGGTGTCACTTGTGGTCACCGGCTATGTTGCCGAAGGCTTGCGCATCACATTAGAACAAACTCCGCTCCCCGGGTTTTCTTACGTCGGATTGCTATTTGCCTGGCCGATGCAGTGGTGTGGAATAACCGTTGAAAACGCCGCGCCGATTCACCTAACTTTGTGGTGGATACACGTCGTTCTAGCTCTGGGACTGATTGCCGTCTTTCCGCACACGCGTTTATTGCATTCGCTTGCCGGCGCCGTAAACCTAGCATTCAGCGAACAAGCGCTGGGGACCATGCAGCCTCTTAGTATCGAAGAGGTCGCCGAGACAGACCTCGTGGGCGCAGAAAAAATCGCGGACTTTACGCGGTGGCAGTTACTGTCGCTTGACGCTTGTGTCTCTTGCGGACGCTGTGAAGATCTGTGTCCCGCCGATCAAGCGGGCAAGGCGTTGTCTCCGCGGGACGTTGTACAAGGGTTACGGGGTGTGATGGAGTTGGGGAATGTGCCGTTAAACACCGGGATATCTAACGACGCTGCGTGGGCGTGTACAACCTGTCACGCTTGCGTAGAAACGTGCCCATTGGGAGTGGACCCATTGGAGTTTATTACTGATGTACGCCGCAACCTTGTGGCTGAAGGAAAACTAAAAGGGCCACCGGGACAAGCATTGCAAAAGATGCAGCGCTCCGGCAACCCGTGGGGACTGCCTGCGGATGAACGATTGTCCTGGGCGGAGGGATTAAACGTGCCGTTGGTGAATGAGGTAGAGGATTTCGAAATTGTGTATTGGGTCGGGTGTGCGGCAGCCTATGATCCACGTATACAAAAGGTCGCCCGCGCGGTTGTGCAATTGCTGCAGGCAGCCAAGGTCAAATTTGTCGTCTTGGGTCCGGAGGAACGCTGTACAGGGGAGTCGGCGCGGAGGATGGGTGACGAGTTTCTGTTCCAAGAGTTGGCGGCCAATAATATATCTACTTTCAGTAAGTATCCCATCAAGAAGATTGTGACACATTGTCCGCATTGTCTAAATAGTTTCAAGCACGATTATCCGCAGTTTTACGAAGAGTTCGGTGCGGGAGATGATTGCCGATTTGAAGCAGTGCATCACACTCAATACTTAAGCGAGTTGCTTGCGGCGGGTCGGCTCGTAATTCCCGAGAATGCGAATTCCGCTGAAACAGATGCGGCGTTACTGACTTATCATGATCCGTGTTATTTGGCGAGAGTGAACGGTATCACGGAATCGCCACGGGAATTGATACAGTTGACGTTGCCGAAGGAATCTGTAGTGGAGTTATCTAGATGCGGTGAAAATACTGCCTGTTGTGGCGCGGGTGGAGGACGGATGTGGTTTGATGACGAAGCCAGTGAACGCACGGGCAACGGTCGAGTGGATGAAGTAATTGGTAGCACCGCCAAAACACTTGCGGTATCCTGCCCCTTTTGCCTTACAATGATGAGCGATGGCTTGGCGGCACGGGACGCATCTGTAGAAGTTAGGGACGTTGCTGAGCTGTTGTTGGAAGCGTTAGGCACTACGAATTAACACAATTGGTGATCGGCAATAGAGGGATTTGATGTTAAACGTCGTTAGTGACATTGATAAATCTGAATCGTCATTCAAAGAGACGTTCGTATTGACAGCGTTTGCCATCTGCGTTGCATTCTCGACGTATTTCTGCATGTACGCTTTTCGCAAGCCGTTTTCTGCCGCTAGCTACGATGGCATGAAGTTTTTCGGCACGAATTTTGATTTAAAGACAATCTTTGTGATTAGCCAGATCGTTGGCTATACGTTGTCCAAATTCATTGGGATTAAGGTTGTATCCGAGGTTTCACGGAAACGACGATTAGGGATGTTGGTAGGATTGATCATTGTTGCACAGTTGGCGTTGTTGGGGTTTGCGGTTCTGCCACCATGGGGCAAGGTAATTGCGATCTTTTTTAACGGGTTACCATTGGGTATGGTCTGGGGTTTGGTGGTTTGGTATCTCGAAGGACGGCAGACGTCTGAGATGTTGTTGGCGGGCTTAAGTTGTTCGTTTATTGTGGCCAGTGGTGTAGTCAAAGACATTGGCAGATGGCTGATGTCCGCGCAGGACGTGGACCAATTTTGGATGCCTTTTGTTACTGGGTGTATATTCTTACCTCCATTTTTAATATCGGCCTATTTGCTGAATCTCTTACCTGAACCGACTGAGACGGATAAACAGTCCCGTATGGTTCGGTCTACGATGAATGGGAAAGAACGCTGGGCGTTCGTAATGAAATTCCTACCTGGGATGGTAATGTTGATGATCGCCTATTTCTTTTTAACGGCGTATCGAGATTTTCGGGATAATTTTGGCGTCGAGATTTTCGAGCAACTGGGATATGGCGATTCAGAAGATGCGATTTTCACGCGTAGTGAACTGTGGGTTGCTTTTGGAGTTGTCGGTACACTGGCTATACTGAATCTGATTCGCAACAACCTCTTTGGCCTAGTCGGTGCGTTTGTTGTAATGACCAGTGGTTGTATCTTGATGGGTGTGGGGACGATGTTATACGAT
This sequence comes from uncultured Planctomycetaceae bacterium, assembly GCA_963934735.1. Taxonomy (GTDB): domain Bacteria; phylum Planctomycetota; class Planctomycetia; order Pirellulales; family Pirellulaceae; genus UBA721. Next base: position 11,432 of record CAWVZW010000058.1, on the reverse strand, counting down.
GCCGGCTCCGTTAACGGTTTGCAATGGATGATTATGTGCGGACTCGGTTCATATTTGGCCTATGTTCCTTACGGCTCAGTACTTTTTGATCGTTTGATAGCATCGACGCGAGTGATGGGTACAGCTGTCTTTGTGATCTATATCGCTGATTCGATTGGTTATATAGGTTCGATTAGTGTGATGGTCATAAAAGACCAAATCGCAGCTGATATGTCACGATTAGAGTTTTTTCGACAGTTAACTTACGGCATGGCTGGATTGGGCAGCGCGATGCTTGTGTTAAGCCTGATCTATTTTGTGAAGTTCCATGAGCATGGGGTAACAGTTGATACCACAGAACAGAATTCACTATCACGTTAGCGCAGTTTCACCGGCGGAATATTAGCGCCTTGTTCGATGATAAAGATATCTGAATCGAAGGGGTCATTGGACACCCTCCACGGTAGGCCGTTGCGGAGGTAGATATTTTCTTCCAGTCGGTTCAGCGGTCGCGCGCCAACGCGTCCGAAGACGGCGATTTGGTTACCCGATTCATCGACCGCGCGGTCACGGTCGATCCCTTTAGAAATCGATAATGCATGACCATGGTGGGGTAACGCGTAACTAGCGATTAACTCAGGCAATGGACGCGGACTAAATCCGTTGTTGTCCGGACGCTCGGCATTGGTTAGTTGCACGACATGCAAGCCATTATGTCCGTCCGCAAGATACGCAAAAGCACTCACGTTAGTGATCCCGAGTTGTACGTCGTGTAGGTCGCTGATCTTACCGCCAGCATTGTAGACTTGGTCAATCACCGGCTTGCTGGGATTCTTGACATCCAAAATCACTAATCCTTGATGTCCCGCCGACACGTAGGCGTAGGTACGCGCTACATAAATATTCTTTGCATCATCCAGCGGTACCGTAGTTATTAATCGGGGCTTTGCAATATCAGTGGTATCTAAAATTTTAACTCCGTCTTTATCGCACAAAAAGCCATACTGGAATTGCACTTCCACACTTCGTGGCATGTTGATCCCTTGCTCGATGACGCTGACCACCTTGGGCTCAGACGGGCGTGATAAATCGATAACGACCAAACCCGTATTGCAACAGACATAGGCATACTTCCCAACGATGGTGACATTCATCGCCCCATCTAATAATCCATCGGGGTTGAAGATTGTATTGAGTTCATGATCGATGAAATTGTTCAAGGGATTGCCGTCCAACAAGGTCCCGCCAAAGATACACAGTAAACCGAGTTCCCGATCGGTTGCGTATATGAACCCGTAAATAGGAGCGATTGACGGCTCTTCGTTTAACGCTGTCTGTCTACGAATGGGGCTTGGCACAATTGTCGTGGGCGAAGCGATTGATGTCGCATAGGGAGTCTTAATAAAGAATTTCTGTCCCCGCGGAGATACTGGTGCGGTGACGATCCGCTCGGAGAAACCCTTGTGGTCAATGAAAGCGACGTCGTAGATCCGCACGCCTCCAGCCCCGCAAGCCGCATAGACATATTCACCGCGGTGTTGGATATCTAAGACCTCATGAACAGCCGTAGGGTTGTTCTTGCGATTCACCCCTTTGAGCTGGTCGGAGATGTCAATCCCGGGATGCTCATGGGCGTGTTGTAATTGTCGGTCGTGGTCGAGGTGTTTTTGATAGTAGTCTGGGTATGCTAGCTTGTGCAAGGTACTACCGATTACGGCTTGTGGTTCTGATAACTCAGTAACTTCAATTGCAAAAAGACCATGTTCGCCTGCGCCGACCCATGCGCTGCGTCCAATGAAATTAACGTAGTTAGTACCTTGCATCAACAATTGCGCCATGATCGCGTTGTTGTCTTTGTTTTTGCTTAAGTGACAGTCGGTACACATTTTGGTTTCATAGGTGCCACCAACGCTGCCGCCGCGGGGCAATCCTACACCGCCGCGGACCGTGTGCGGTACGTTCGTACTAAACGCTATTCCGCTAAGGCCGTCCGACGAAACGGTTTGTTGTTGCGTATAGACGATTTCGCGGTTTCCGTTATACGAAGACACGTGGATCGCACACGCAGAACGGGCAGGACCGATGCGGCCTCCTGTTACGTTCGAATCGCGGGCGAGCATGTAGACATCATCGCGGAGAGTTTGGAAGTTGTATGCAGTGTAGTTACGCGTGAAATCGCCCTCGAAATGTAAGTCCTTCTTTTTGGCGTTGGCCTTTTGTGGCAAATGGCAGCCAAAACATGAGGGGTTCCATGACGAATGACAGGCGATGCAGCTCATGTTGTCACTCTGATGGGCGCACTGCTCATCATTGCCGTCACCGCCCCATATGATCTTACCGTTTATGTCAAAACGAGAAGTTTTAGACATGTGTGACAGGTGATTGTAAAAGCGACTGCTGGGGGTGATTGTGTCTTTGGTTTGCACTAATGGCCAGTCCAGACCCTCGGTAACCATCGAGTTTTGGTAAAGTTCACCGTTGCGGACTTCAAAGCGTGGTTTGCCAAAGGGTGTGTCGAGCGCCAGTAAATTAGTGCCGTCTGGAGGCGAGGCGGGTCCGGTCGTCTTCATCTTTTGATTCGCTGGGATATCCGCGTCCAGAATCCGGTCCATGACACTTTGGGTGGTATCACCGTGGCAATCGCGGCAGGTGATCTCGATACCCGCGCGGACTTCGCCATACAACTTGGTATTGCCGTGATTATCGACGGCAAAATGACAGTCAACACAGTGCATGCCCTTTTCAAGGTGAATATCCATCATGTGCACCGGCGTGTCGGGGCGCTCTTTCCCGTGGATTTGTTCATACCGAGATGGAGGTTTCATTGCGTCGAGCATGGTGGCGGTTGTCTTTTCGACCGGTTTGCCTTCGAAGTCGAGTAGATTGCCGAAGCGATCCTTTTTGAAGACCGCACGGTATACCCATCCGTGACCGTTGAAATCAGCGAATTGAGTCTGTTTTAGTTTGGGATTGAGATCACCAACCTTGGAAAGGAACTCGGGGTCCGACCAATTTCCACGAATAGAGGCCTCTTCAGGGTTATTCGCTTGCGCGATATCAATTTCCTTGGGTGTGGGATATTTCTGTTCTTTGGGGTACATGAACTCGCCATCAGTTTCATTATCCCACCACATATAACCAAGGAAGCTATTAAGGACATTAGTTCCGGGGTGCACGTGACAAACGATACATTGGCTTGTCGGAATGCCGAGCGTGAATTTATGGGCGATGGGGTGGCCAGGTTCATCTTTAGGAATAGTAGGGTCGACAGAATGACTGAGCCCCTGGTGACCATACTTGGCAAACTGAGCTGAATGTACGGGGGACTTATCATTGGCGTAGACGACGTGGCAGGCTGTACACCCGCTGGAACGATAGTCGCCCGCGTGGTCATTGGTGCCAAGGAAATTAAGAGTGGGATCGAGCAGTCGAGTCTTGTGCAGACCAACAAACACAGGGTCAGTTCGATTACCCGTTCCCAACCCGCGTTCGCTCAACTTAACTCTTGGGAGCCCTGGCTCTTCGAGTACATCTGGTATTCCTATTTCCGGTATGGCGGTACCGCCTCGTTCGAAGATCCGTAGGATATTGCCCGGTTGGGTAACTTGAAAGCGTGGCAATGGTTCCAGAAAAGGTAACACTCCCTTGTTAACAATCTCATCTTGGGTTGGTGGCGGAACGGTAAAAATCCGTTGTGGAACTCCGTTCTCGCTATAGCTTTCACCGTATCGAGGGTATTTTATTTTGACGGCGCCGTTGTTATACAAGGCGGCACCCCACAACATACAGCCATGCGTCATCATACTTTTTTGTACTTGCAGATGTTCGTTTTGATGACATTTACCGCAACTGCGTGAAGCGATCCGCAAGTCGCCTGGATTGACGAATTGGATGAAATCAGGATCCTCATGGTTCAGCAGCGTGTAGGAACGAACTGGATTTGCGGATGACTTCCAGAGTTTTGGAAAGCGAGGCTGTACGTGGGCTTTATCGATTTTTGTGGCTGTCGCGTCACCTCCGTGGCAATCGACGCAACTGAGGTGCACGGTGTCCGCATTGTGCATGTCGGTGACACCTTTATGGCACTCGACACAATTCTTGTTTTCAGCGAGGGCTGCTGCTTTGGTCTTGCTCAGAAGCTTTAACCCTGCTTCAGACGGCGCGAGCGGATGAGATTCAGCGACGCCACGACGGATGCTACGCCATAGCTCAGTAATTGCTTCAGACGGGCTTACCGTGGGCGCATCTACGGGAATTGTGGCAATTTCCGCGGTTGGTTGAGCGGCAACGACGGATGTCAACAAAAACCCAAAAATTAGGTTTGTGAGCAGAAGCTGGCGATATTTGCAGACTTTAAACACGTTGGTAATCCGTTACCTATAAAAAGACGACATCTATGCTTTTATATCGGCAGGATTGTGGTCGTAATTAATGGCAAATACACCCGGGTTGCCCGTAAAAACCCGCTCGGGAACATAGTGTTCACGCGGTTAATCGGGAAGGCACGTGAGTTGCCGCTACGGGTTTAACGCTGCGGCAATTGCCGCTATGACTTTCTGGAACTTGGCCGGTTCGTATTGGGACACAGCTTCTTGGTTAGATTGCTGATTGGTGCTAGTTGGCTGTGCGGGACCGGCAGGGAATTCTAGCATCAGCTGCGCGGATAGTTGTTCAAGTGCAGAGGTTACTACCGTGTTTTCCGGCAATTCACTATCTCGATAAACGGACTGGATTGCCCAAGCGATTTGTCGCGCGGATTCGAAACTTTCCGGTTGTTTAGCCGCTAACTTGCACAACGCCGTGAGGGCCTGTGTGGCGTCAGTTTTGGCCGAGGGCATTACCAGTTTTTTGTCAATTGCCTCGGTTAGCGCGGCGATCAAGGGCCCAATGTCGCTGGAAATTGTATTAGCGTTTCCAAACGGATGTTTGTTGAGGTTGTCTCGGAGTTGAATTCCGGCATTCCGCAAATTTTCATTACTCGTATTGTCTAACGCAATAAGTGTCGTCGGCCAAAGATGGAATTGAGGGCGTCCTGGGGCAACGCCTTGTATTGTCAATCCTCGCCAACTTGGACTTTTCAACTCATGATGGCATCCATAGCAATCATATACGCCTAGTTCTGGCCATGCATATTCTTCGTCTTGGGAACTGATGGAGACAATCAATTGTAGTGAGGTGCGGTAAGCGACGAGTGCATTCAAGACAATCTGGTCGAGTTGCCCGATTTCTCGCACATATTGGTTCAACTCAAGGTACCGTTCGCGGTGGGTAAATTCTTTTTTGTTGTTTATTGAATTCCAGTGCGCTGGCATCTGGTCAATGAAGGCATCCAGTTCCACGCTAGGCAAAGGCGGATGACCGGCAGCGTACATCTCGTGAGTGACGACCCTTCCCTGTTCGACGTTGCCGATGTGGCAGGAGAAACAAGTCTCCGCTCGGACCACAGGGTTACGTAAATCGGTCATGCCATGTTGTGCTTTGACTTGCGGATCAATCAAACGCCAACGCGAATCTGAATGTTTAAGATCCCATTGAGTACTGGGTCCGTGGCATGATTCACAGGTTACACCGGATTCGCGGCCGACGATGGTGTCTGGCAATCCGGCATAGTCGTCGTGGTTTTCAACCCAGTGTTGATTTGAGTGGCAAGACGTGCATTGAGCCTGATGTTCAATTTCCGCCGCGTCAATTTTTAGCCGTGCCAGCATCTGCTTTCCGAGTTCGGTGCGGGTTACGTTGATCAGTGCGGACCCATGTTTGTCCTTGGTCGTCCACTGCTTGGCCTCGGTCAGATCGATGAAGTTAGTGACACCAGTGTTTTCATCGAACTCGGAAGCCTTTTCGTGGCAACGATAGCATCTGGAATTACCCTGGTACTGGACGTTGGCGACTGACACGGTAGCTTGCGGTTGCGCAATTAGACTAACTAAGCTATCGACACCGACTAGTAACAGTCCGGTGATCGCGACGGCCGGAAAAAAACGATTAATGTTCATAGCATAGGTAACCTAGAAAACGATTATTTGTCCTGCGACACGGGTGGTTTCAGTTGATTGATAATTTTTAACAACTCGGAGCGAATCTTCGATCGGTTGTTGGCGCCTGATTCAGGAGGTTCAGAAGATTCGATTGGTTTTAGCACGCCCTTGAAGTTTGTGGGACTGGCGAACCGAAAGTCCGTATGATGTGGAAAGGCGAGCAGATCTCGTGTGGTTCGAAGGCTCTTGCTTGCTGTGACGGCAGTGTTACCTTCCTCATCTAAAGTACTAGAAAACGCGTACAACGCAAGGTAAGTCTGGGTGGCGCGGTCCCAGTTTTGCAGAATGTGGTTGAGCCCATCGTCTTGCATAGCTGCCGCGGTTAAGTCAACGAGTTGTTGGTGGTCGTATGGGTGGTGCCCTTGTTTATTATTAGGGTTACTAGACGATAACCATTCATTCAATGCGGAGAGCGTGGCCCGACAACGACTAGCAACTTCCGCAGGGTCCGGCGACAATGTTCTTTGCATGGATGTCGTAAGCAACTGCCAATTCTCAGCGAAACGTTGGGCAGTCTTATTTCCTGCTCTACCATCAATCTGGGCGATCAACGCAAGTGCGCAGGCATACCAATCATTGACTGCCAAGAGATGTTTATGACCGATTTGTGGATCGGCGATCGAAGGTCGCCACGTGTCGAATACGTCGAGGTCGTGATGGCAGGCGTAACAGTTAGATTCACTGAGTTCAGGCCAGACTTGGTGCAGTTGAGAATCTGGCGAGGCCGCATTGTCCGCATGAGTCGCCCGCGCTTGAAGTTGTTCTAGCGACGCAGTGAGTGATGAAAATTGCCCCATAAGCCACAGGTGTGTTTCACGGTGTTTTTCAGTCGCATTTGAAACCGGACGTGATTTCCAATGCGCGGGCATCTGTGCGGAATAGGCAGTCATCTCGAATTTCAACACGGGATGTCCAGCAGCAATTAGATCATGATTGACTTCTGCAGTTGCCGACCCAACATGACATTTAACGCAAGTATTTGTCCGTTCCCACAGGTTACCTACGTTGGTAAGCCCCTGTTCGGATTTTTGTGCGGTTGATAGACCAGTGAAATCTGTTGTGTAATGGGTGGTACGCCAGTTACTTGCCCCACCATGGCAGGATTCGCAACTAATACCCTCTGTTGCAATAGTTTCTAGATCCCCCTTTTTATTAATCGCCTCGATCGTCGTCGCATGGCATTGTAAACAGTTGTTGTAGGTTGACTGATAGCGAGCTTTATTGTCGCGGGAGACATTACCATTTCTGGTCAGACCGAGTTTTTCAAATATCTGTTTACCGAGGCGGGAATTCAGATCCGTAAAGGCACGGGCGTGGGGATCTTGGTCGAGCCATATTATGTATTCATCACGTCGAATCATATTGGCGTGTTCGGTATCGGGATGCGGGCTTCCGTGACAAGTAGACGAAGCGCATGTGCGGGCACCGACGTTGTGGGCATTGGCCCTGGAATTTGTGTCATCAATTGCCGATGCGGTATTGGTTGCCACTCGCGTCAACATGGGTCGCGATAATTGAATAGGTGGCGAGCTGGCGGTTGGCAATAGCGCAGCAGCAGCCACCACTATGGTCGCGAAGATCACTAACTGAGGAATTGGACGCTGCATCTTTACGGATTTCCTAGGATAAGTTTATGTCCCGCTGCATGATCGTTATGATAGTCGTGGCAATGGACACATCGCCCGCGAGCGAAAGCGGGAGTTTGTTTGCGTTCGTCAGTGTGGCATGATTGACATTGTTTTATGGAAGGTATAAGAATGTCGACAGCACGGACACTCTGTTTTGCCGAGATAGTATCCCCGCTTTCTGTGGCGATTGTGTAATGGCATTCGACGCAACTGGTTTGTGTATGTCGGGCGTGCGGAAATTTCGAGTGGGAAAGCCATTTGTCAGCGATATTGGAAGCCCGCAGGCTCCAATTGATAATAGATTCGTCCGTATCGGTGGTCTGTTGGCGATCGAAAGAGTGGCATAATGCACAGCCATTTTGCAAATCGCCGTGCCCAGCGGTCGTACCACCGGCAAACAACCGAGCTTGGATGTTTGGTAAATGCGATTCAACCCAATCCCAGTTTGATTGATTGTCTGGGTCCAGAGGATTTTTTGCAGGATTACGTGTCGCGCCGAAGTCATCCTGTTGATCCGGTTCCGTAGCTGTAGGGCCGTTTTGCTGCTTACGATAATTTATCAGGCGATCACGAAGTATACCGTTGATCAATTCAGGGTCGACGTGTGGCAGTGGCTTATTGCTTGCGAGCGGAGTGTTAGATAAGAGCGAACTGTAGGATAGTTGATGGCAACTGGCGCAGTGCTGCTCGTATTTGATGGGTTGCATCCCTTGTCCAATTTCATCGGGTACGTGACAACTTGTACAATCGAGTGTGGTGGTTGTTAAACCGCCTTGATTAGTGCGGCCATAATCAGGGTGATCGGGCGGAACGAGAACTCCGTTTTCGCGCAGATGGACGGAATGATTGAATTTGATATTACTCGCGTCCAGGAACTTGCCATTTTCTCCATCCAGTTGGGCTACTTGATGCACGCCGTGGGCGCTTTTCGGTCGGGAGTTAGCCCATTGTTTTAACAAGGCAATTTCGGGATGGGAGTCGATCGACTTGACGCTATTTGCAAAAGTGGTTGGGTGGTGCTCAGCAGAGGCGCTAAGGTCACTGTGGCAACTTACACATTGCGAATCGGACACATTCGTAAGAGAAGTTTGTCCGCGATGTTCGCTGTGACAGGATGCACAGTCGGTAATGCTTGACAAATCATTAGGCGCACCATGATGGTCCGCCATAGATTTTTCTTCGTGGCATCGCTGACAACTATGAATAAATAACGCATCCGTGCTTCCGAGTAATCGACGTGGAAGTTGGAAACTTGCGTCGTGGCATTGTTTGCAGTTGTTTGCCAGGCTCGCGTGACTAGATGTTACTGGGCGAGATTGAAAAATAGCATCGCCACTTAGCGCTAGGTTACCGAAAATGATTAGAAAGGTGAGCACGGCGGCGCAACAGGTGACCCGCCAACGCAAACGGCGAAGCTTATTGGGGTGTCTCGCCGTTTCGATGTCGAAACGTTGAGCGATCGATTTGATGAATCGGGAATCAACCATTGGTGTTTTGTGTTTGGTGCTCGGTTAAAAATAGAGGGACATGACAATATGAACAAGCGTAAGGATGAGCAGCGACATCGAAAGCGGTATGTGAATTAGAGTCCATCCGTGCATGATCCATTGTAGTTTGTTTTGTGAGATGAGTTGCCGCCGTTCATTGCAGATCGACTCAAGTTGCAATGCTATTGGTACCATCTTGCGAGGAATACCTTCACGGACAGTCGCGAAAATACCTTCAGCCTGCGTCGCGTTAAGTAGCGAGGAGTCTGGGTCAACTTCGATTTGTAAAAATGTCCGTACGTGTCGCAGGTAAAACGCGCGGAGGAAATCATCGGGTGATTCTGACCCGTCAGCTTGTACGTCCACGAACAGAGTGTCGTAAACGCTGAGGACTTGCGCATCCCCTGCTTTTTTTAGTGAATTAATGGCGACGCCCAGTTGCTCAAATATCGCCTGTTGCGGTGTTGCTGTTTTCATGAAACGCGGCGTAAACTGCTGCAGGATCTGGCCGATGATGCCACTGATAATTACGGCCAAGAAACACCACATGGTCAGTTGGGTAAGTTCACCTCCGAAACGGAAACCTGAGTGAAAGAATATCAACGGCACGCTGAGTAAGCCGACCCAGAGGTGGCCTTTGACCCACCATGAAATCGACCCCAATTTTTTAGAGACGATGCGTTTTCGTGCGGCCAATAGCCCAGCAAAAATCATGGCGGTGGTACCCGCGATACCGAACAGGAGTCCGGTAATACTGCTTCCCGTCGCACCGTGATCTGCGCTGTTAGCGTAAGGTACGTAAAGCACCGTCGCGACGGCGACCAATCCTAGACTGGTGACACACCACGCTGCATGTCCACGGTTGATTAGCAACGAATTGATTCCTCAGGAAATGTGTAAGTGACAAGGCAAGAGTAGAAAAGACATATAAACTAACTAATTATCGTCCATTTTATATTATGATATTTAAGAGTAAGCGAAATCAAGTACGAAAATGGTTTAGGATTTTGTTTAAATAGCACCTCCCAGATTAAATAGACATTGTTTGGGTCGAGTTTAGGTGCGTGTTCGAGGGTTCGTCTTTTTGAGAGTACAGCATTGAACGACACGTTAAAGCCACTTACTGTGAAGCCCGAGGTTGAGTTAGAGCTTGGCAGGGGCGATCAATTATTGAATTCAGAAGAATTGGTTGGATTCGAATTGTTCGGCGGATTGAAGAAAAAGGTGTCCGTCGAAAAATTTCCCGGTGCAATTGTTCTACGCCGGTTCTCTACCGGTGATGTAATTTGCCGTCAAGGTGAAGCGGGTAATAGTGGGTTTTATATCACGCGTAGCGAGGATGTCGCGAAGGTGGTTGGTGAGTCAAGAGCGGGTTTGGATCGAGACGCTACGGTTCCTGTTGCTGCCGCGATTTTACTAGATAACACGCGACGTATTGCGGCGACGAAGGGATGGTTCGAAAAGCTGAATCCATTCGGTAAATCGAAATCCAAACGGACCGGTGATACCAAGTCACGCTCGCCAGACATGATAGCGAACGATGGACCAGTTGACATTGATTACGAGACGCGCAAGGGCTTTATGTTTGCCGGGGATATCTTCGGTGAAATGAGTTGTATGACGTTGGCACCGCGGTCAGCAACAGTCATCGCTGAGCAGGACTGTTATGTTATTGAATTCTTGCGAAGTATCTTTGATCAATTGCAAAAGGATGCTGGTTATCGCGAAAAAGTTGATGCTGCCTACCGTGAACGAGTACTCAATGGACATTTGCGCCGTCTGAAAGTCTTCGAGGGTGTCGATGATCAGTTGCTAGATCGCATGGCTGAATTTGCGACGCTGCACGTATATGAACCAGGTGAAATCGTATTCAATGAATCGGAGTTCTCGGACTCCGTGTTTATCGTTCGCAGTGGAATTGTCCAAGTGGTCGCAGGAATAAATACAGGAATCCATGCTGGCGACGTGAAGTGGAACAGAGTCTGTGAATTGCTTGGTGGTGATGTGAGTGAAGGTGGCGAGCAATCCAGCGGTGATTCCAAACCGACGACACCAGCAGAAGGTAAACCCTCAGTTGCTGATATTCTGGCGGTGGCTAAAGGTGGCGGTGATGCGAAATCGACGGCACCAGCAGAAGGTAAACCCTCAGTTGCTGATATTCTGGCGGCGGCTAAAGGTGGCGGTGATGCGAAATCGACGGCACCAGCAGAAGGTAAACCCTCAGTTGCTGATATTCTGGCGGCGGCTAAAGGTGGCGGTGATGCGAAACCTTCGGCACCAGCAGAAGGTAAACCCTCAGT
>CAWVZW010000057.1:0-23272 GCA_963934735.1 uncultured Planctomycetaceae bacterium | reverse complement strand
CCTGGTCATCATTATTACTGTCTCGATAAAACAGCAAATACGGCGGATTTAATACATACACACCTCCGTCGCCGATGGCGAATGATGTTGCAATGTTCAATCCATCTACAAATACTTTATGGTCATCAAACTTTCCATCGCCATTAGTGTCTTCATGAATCGAAATACGGTCTTGGCCACGTGCGCCAAGCGGTGGTGGAAGTGGCAATTTGTCGTAGACCGTACGCAGATACTTATCTCGGCTGACAACTTCAATTCCTGCAGGGTCTGGATACTGTCGATACTCCATAACCCACATTCGGCCACGATCATCAAATTTAAGGGAAAGTGGTTGAGCGATATCCGGATCGCTTAATACCGTATCGACGCTGAGCAGGGGAGTCGTGGTAAATTGTTTAAGTGCGTCACTCGCTGACCGTGCTCCACGGTCATTTTCTAGCTTTCGAAACTCGGCGATAACTGTTTTTGCGTCGCCCACTTTGGAAAACAAGTAACTGTCGGGGCGAGCGTCTTTCCATAATGCCCAACCTTGATCATCGCCCGTCCTCGTCTGCCATGAACCACTTGTGCTGACGGCTTGTTTGCCATTGGTAATCACCGGAGCGGCGACGTTAAACCCGCCGCGTGGATACTTGCGGTAGACGCGAATGGCTAATACGTTACCCTGTCCAGCGAGAACTTGGGATGCTTGAATTTTATGTTCTGCATCTTCACCTAAACCACTGCGAAACTTGGGTGGCATCGCACCTATCGTACCAATACGTACTCCGTTAAAGAATATCTCTCGGGCATCATCGACCGGTTCGACAAGTAGTGTAAGATCTTGTGATTTCCATTCGGCCGGAATAGCAATTTGGCAACGGTACCACCGAAACCCATTCTCACTTGCGCCGCTTCGCGGTCGCTTCCAGTCCGCCGGTATATCAACGTCTGTCCAGGCTGCGTCTTCACTCTGTAAAGCAGTTAATTGGTAACCGAAAAGAGTGATTCCTCCCGCTAGTAAAAACAACAAAACAAAATATTTATAAGGAGCAGGTGCAAGGTGTTTCACGGTGATAGACCAAAAAGTTAAAGTAACGGTTGTACAACTTATGTTAGATAGTTCTATCGTACCTATTAATCCAACTACGATTGGTCGTAGAGGCATGAAATTCTCGTAGATTTAGATTTTTGTAGAGAGCCTGTCACAATGGAAACCTATGTTGACGGTAAGAGAGAAAACAATTTAATGTTTCGCCTGTGTTTGAAAGGGCGTGAGAAGTATGAAAAATCGAAGAAACCGAATAGTGGTTCTGGCTTGTTTGGGAGCCTGGTTGCTGGGATCAGCAATCGCCTTTAGTGCCGACCAACTTGCCCCTGACTCCTTAGACCACCTACGTTTCAGTGAATTGAAGCTAGGTGATAGGATCGTATTAGAAACTGCGAACTCGACTTACGAGTTGAAAATTATTGACACGCAACGCGTCAGTGCTATGGCGAACCGACTTGAGACCGAGTCGAAAAGCGAGTCGCTAGGGTTCGTTCGATTGCTTGGCGCAACTATTGGAAAACAACGGGGTGGACTGACCCTCGTTGAAATGGGAGTCATCCGTAACGGCATGAAGCTAGAACTTGGCTTAGGCGACCTGCACAGCACCAATCGATTCCAAACAGAACCGATCACCGCAATCAAAATCAATAACTAGTGTACATTTGTACACTCTCTCATTAGTCTACAAAAATGGCTCGCGTACAACAATTCGTACTCGAGCCATTTCTAATAAGTCGGGGCGGTGGGATTCGAACTCACGACCTTCTGGTCCCAAACCAGACGCGCTAACCAGGCTGCGCTACGCCCCGTAATCAAGAATCGAGTTTACCCAGAAGGAGTTGATTGGACAACCCCCATTCACAACCTAATGGGTCACCGTATTTGATGCTTTTAGCGACAGTTAGCAGCTATTAAAAAAGATCACTAGTCCACGTTAACCGGCGCGTCGCTGCTCAGTCTCACGATTACCTAATTGCGCTAATAGCCTTTGGAACTCGTCGCGGTTATTGAAATGGATGACGATCTTGCCTTTGCCATCCGCCTTTTCACGGATGTCAACCTTGGTGCCTAACGCCTCCTTGAGCTCTTGCTCGAGCCGTGCTATCTGAAACGGGTTGCTACCACCGGTAACTGGTTTTACCTTGGTGCCACCGCCACTGGTTGTTCCAGTGTCGTCTCCGACGTCAAACAACGAATCCTGTACGATCTGCTCTACCGCTCGAACGCTCAATACTTTGCGAACAATCTTCTCGCATAGTTTGATTTGCTCAGCTGCGGTCACTAGTGGTAACAGAGCTCGAGCATGCCCGGCGGTGATCAAGTTGTTTATTAGCGATTGTTTGACTGGTTCGGGGAGTTCCAGCAGGCGAATCAAGTTTGCTACGGTCGAGCGGTCAATGCTTAACCGCTTTGCCAATTCACTATGGCTACAACCGTGTTCGTCCAAGTACCGCTTAAACGAGTCTGCTTTTTCCAGTGCATTAAGATCCTTACGCTGCAGGTTCTCAATAATTGCAAGTTCGGCCGTCTCGCGATCCGAAGCCTCGCGTACTTGAGCAGCAATCGTTTTCCAACCCGCCATGATAGCTGCTCGCAGTCGCCGTTCACCGGAAATCAATTCATATCGTGTACCTTTTGGGCGGACAACGATTGGCTGTAACAGGTCATGTTGCTTGAGGCTTTGTGATAGTGCTGCGAGTTGTTCCTCATCAAAATAACGGCGGGGTTGATAGGGGTTATTATCAATCTCTGATACTGCCAGCACGGTAAATCCAGAGGGACTTTTAGGGGTGTCTGTGGCGGCAGGTGTTTGCACGGCATCGGTACCACTAGCATCCGCTGCAGTAGATTCGATGGCGTCGCCTAATAAGGCAGCAAGCCCTTTTCCCAGTCGTCGATCTTTAGTCACGATTTAGTACCTCCATGCACAATTCAGTGTAAGCACGTGCTCCTCGGCTACGAGGAGCGTATTCTAATATAGGTTTACCGTAGCTTGGGGCTTCAGCAAGCAATGTGTCACGTGGGATCACGGTATCAAATACGATATCGCCGAAAAACTCACGGACTTCTTGGTCGACTTCGACGGTCAGCTCTAAGTCGGGGTCGTACATTGTTAAAACAATACCGCCAAATTCAAGCTTGCTGTTTTCCCCCTGCATAACATCACGAATGACGTGAATCATTTGAGTGAGCCCTTCCATCGCGAAATATTCACATTGAATCGGCATGAATACCTCCGTAGAAGCTGCTAGTGCGGACTGGGTTAGTGGTCCCACACTTGGCGGACAATCAATCAGCACCATGTCGTAGGCAGTAGTGCTATTGGAAATGTGATGACGTAAGCTTTCCGCTTGACTCGGTTTTCCATCGGCCAAGATTGATACATCTTGAAAACTACGACTGCCAGGTAGCATATCTAAATTTTCAAATTCCGTAGTGTGAATTGCCGATGCAATGGGCTGTTGTTGGACCAGTGGATGTCGATCGGTGGGTTCCAGACCTATTCCGGTTGTCGAATTACATTGGGGATCTAAATCGACAAGCAGCGTCTTACACCCTGCTTGCCCGAGGCTAGCAGCAAGGTTTATAGCGGTGGTGGTTTTCCCAACGCCCCCTTTTTGATTGGCTATGCATAAAATGCGAACCACGACAGAACCTTTTATTAAAAATTTGAAATAACGTTTTGGGATTTTACCGCTATTTATGCATTTTTGAGAATACCAATCAGCATCAACGTGCGTGTTTCACGTGAAACACTATTTTTGCTAGCGGTTTTTTATTTACCACAAACTGTTTCACGTGAAACACTATTTTTGCTAGCGGTTTTTTATTTACCACAAACTGTTTCACGTGAACCCCCATAGTGTCCGCACCGTACTAGCACATAAAGAACATATTACTACAATGAATTGCTGAATTAACCCAATTAGGCACGAACTCAAACTTTGAAGTTCCGCTAGATAAGAACGAATTAGGAGTGCAAACCGTGGCACAAGCAGAAACAGAACGTCTTCCATATAAAGTCAAAGACATTTCTTTGGCAGATTGGGGTCGTCGAGAGATAAAAATCGCCGAGAACGAAATGCCTGGGCTCATGTCGCTGCGGGAAAAATATGGTCAAACCAAACCACTCACCGGTGCCCGCATTGCTGGTTGTCTGCACATGACCATTCAAACCGCCGTGCTGATCGAAACATTAGTTGAACTCGGCGCAGATGTCACTTGGTCAAGTTGTAATATTTTTTCGACTCAAGACCATGCTGCAGCGGCGATGGCCGAAGCGGGAATCCCCGTTTATGCCTGGAAAGGGATGACTGAGGAAGAATTTGATTGGTGTATCGAACAAACGATCACTTTCCCAGACGGTCAACCTTTAAATCTGATTCTTGACGATGGCGGTGACCTGACGGCGATGGTACACCAACGATTTGCTGAATTGTTAGAAGGAATCAATGGCCTCAGTGAAGAAACAACAACCGGCGTCCATCGTTTGTACCAAATGCACGCCAAGGGCGAGTTAAAGATCCCAGCAATCAATGTCAATGATTCAGTTACCAAAAGTAAATTCGATAACCTCTACGGCTGCCGCGAATCGCTAGTCGACGGAATTAAACGAGCGACGGATGTGATGGTCGCTGGAAAAGTCGCTGTCGTGTGTGGATACGGTGATGTTGGTAAAGGTTGTGCTCATTCGCTACAGCGGTACGGTGCACGAGTCATCATCACGGAAATCGATCCGATCAACGCTCTGCAAGCCAGCATGGAAGGTTTCCAAGTGACTACCATGGAAGAAGCCGCAAGTATTGGCAATATCTTTGTGACCTCAACGGGTAATCGCGATGTAATTCGAGGGGAACATATGGCAGCAATGCGTAACGACGCCATCGTTTGTAACATTGGGCACTTTGATACTGAAGTCGACGTTGCTTATCTCAATGACACTCCAGGTATTACCTTCGAACAGATTAAGCCACAAGTAGATCGCTATACATTTGCCGATGGGCATTCAGTGATTTTGTTAGCTGAGGGACGATTGGTTAACTTAGGATGTGCCACCGGACATCCCTCATTTGTGATGTCCAACTCATTCTGTAATCAAATCCTCGCTCAAATCGAACTCTGGTGCGACAAGGACAAATACGAACTCGGTGTGCATGTATTGGCCAAATCCCTCGACGAAGAAGTAGCACGACTGCACCTAGATCAACTAGGCGTTAAATTAACCAAACTTACGCCCGAGCAAGCTGAGTACATTTGCGTCGATGTAGATGGCCCCTACAAACCAGAAAACTATCGATATTAATTAAAAACATCTTTGAATCACTACAATCTGTTTCACGTGAAACAGGTGCTACAACAAAAAGGACTAAGGCAGCACAATGGTGCAAATTGAAGCGTTCAAAGGATTGCGTTACGAACTCGGGCACGTCGGAGCACTGAGTGATGTCATCGCTCCACCCTATGACGTCATCGGCCCTGAGTTACAAAATGAACTCTACCAAAACCACCCAGCGAACGTTATTCGGTTGATCCTGAATCGAGACGAACCTGGTGATGAAACAGGCGACGAGAAATATGAACGCTCAGCACGAGCGCTCAAACAGTGGCAACGCGACGGTGTCATGCAACTCGAATCGTATCCGGCAGTTTACGTCTATCACCAACAATTCGAATACGCCGGTCAGACATTTGTCCGCCGAGGATTCATGGCTCGCATGAAATTGGAGAAACTAGGGGAGGGCAACGTCTATCCGCACGAGGAAACGCACTCGGCAATTAAAGCGGACCGCCTCAAGCTATTCAATGCTACCAAAGCCAACGTCAGCCAGATTTTCGGCATCTATCCCGATGAATCAAACCAAGCACAAACCTTGCTTGAAGATGCTATCCAAGGAGTTACTGCTGTCGAAGCAACAGATCATCTCGGCGTGCTACACCGGTTATGGCCTGTATATGACAGCAAGATTATTAGCGATTTAACGCAAACCATGAATCCAAGGCCGATGTTTATCGCTGATGGACACCACCGTTACGAAACCGCGTACAATTACCGCGAACAACTCGCCGACGAAGGCGTGTTGACCGATGACCATCCAGCACAATCGGTACTGACCATGTGCGTTAGCATGCACGATGCCGGCATGATCGTTCTGCCAACCCACCGATTATTTGAAGGCGTTGCCCAATACGACTCGACGACGTTGATTGAAAAGCTGCAGGACTGCTTCGACGTAAACACAGCCGGCACCGGTCCCGCAGAAGCAGCAGAAGTCTGGGAACAAATCGAAATGGAAGACCAACAAGGGATGTTGGGGCTCTACTGCCCAGTGGACGACACGTGGGTCGTGGCGAATCTCAACGACGCTGGACGCACAAAAATGGCGGAAATTGCAGGTAGCCAAAGCAGCGACTGGCAAGGCCTCGGCGTCAGCCTCTTGCACCGCCTGATCATGGACACGCTCCTTGGTGAAGTCGACTTGCCCAAACCCACCTATGTGCATCGAGTCGAGGAAGTCACCGACGAGTTGACGGCAGACCAAGATTCAAACAAATTCGGCTTAGCCGCTCTCGTCATGCCGGCAACTCTCGATCATATCAAAGCCATCAGTGAGCATGGTGAACGAATGCCTGCCAAGAGCACCTACTTCTACCCAAAACTGCTCGCCGGATTAGTCATCAATCCTTTGACATAATTGTGCCAGCGATATCGTTACGCCAAGCTGTCAAACGCGGCACTTGCACTCCTAACAAATCGCTGCACCAGCTCCACATCCTTCTGTCCTGAGGAGGACTCCACTCCACTAGCAACGTCGACTGCAGTTGGACACGCCAAAGTGATCGCCGATGCAACATTGTCCGCATCCAATCCTCCCGCTAAAACCCATCTATACCCCCCAAAGGAAGGGGTGGTATTTTTGAGTGCTTCCCAGTCTAACCGCTGCCCGCTACCGCCATAGCGATCGGGGTGAAAAGCATCAAGCAATATCGCTTGCAGCGTTACGTCGAGCGTCGTACAAGCAGCGAGAAAATCAACGATCTCGGCCGTTTCATTTTCACGGCACCTAAACGCTTTGATCAACGATAGATCTTTGAGTTGCCGCAGGTAGTTAGGATCTTCGTCGCCGTGAAGCTGGACGTACTTTAAATCGATCTCGTGATGGATTGCGCGAATCTCGTCCACCGCATGGTTCACAAACAGGCCGACCAGTTGGATCTCATGTCCAACGGCAGTGGCGATCTCACTGGCTTGAGAAACTGTGATACAGCGTGGGCTCGCATCATAGAAGTTTAAACCGATGGCATCAACACCCGCAGCACAACACGCTTTCGCATCCGCCACGGACGTAATTCCACATACTTTTGTCTTAAACAACGCAGTCATTCCCGTTCCTAACGCAACAATAGTATTCAGCACACCGAGAGCCAAAAAACACCTGTCGGATCACAAAAACTAGCCATTTGCCGTAATTGTTTCACCCGCTTCCCTATTTTAACGTACTCCGGCAACAAAATAGAGGAAATAGTGGAAGTTGGATTGGCAGTTGATCGAATCTACAGCAAACCGGCTTGAGACGCCGATATCTATCATAGTGCGACATCACACAATTGTAACGAGGTAGCCGCAACCACCAATACAAGTTGCCAGCGAATTTACTATGTATACAAGTTTCTACAAACTGGATAAGGCGCCATTTGCGTTTGCGCCTTCACCTGAATGTTTTTACGCAAATACCGAATTATGCGAATCGCTGCGGACGCTACGCCGTGTGATCTCTCGTGGCGAAGGGCCAGCCTTAGTCGTCGGCCCAAATGGCACTGGGAAATCAACCGTTTGCGAATTGTTAGTTGAACATTTTCGCAAGTCGCACCAGATTGTACACTTTCGCAATGCAAGCTTCGCCACCGGGCGTGACCTCATCGAGCAGTTCTTACTGAGCCTCGGCGGCACGGTTCAACAAACTACCGCTGAACTGCGCGCAGCGATCGTTAGCCGTGTCTGCAATTTAGTGGACAACCCAGAACCAATACTACTTGTCGTTGACGAAGCTCACCGCATGCCCCCAGAGATCATACGCGAACTGCAATCATTGCAGAACATAGTGCACCAAGGCAATTCCCGTATTTGCATAATTCTCGCTGGCACATTGAAAATCGAAGAATTACTGACGGACCCGACACTCTCATCGTTCAACCAACGCATCGCTCATCGTTGCTACGTCGCCGCTGCTAGCCGAATGGAAACCAAAGCATTAATTAACGAACAACTTGTGCAGGCTGGTCGCAGTGTCAGCGAAATATTTACCCGTGAGGCACTGCGCCGCATCTATGAATTCACTCAAGGCGTCCCCCGGATTATCAACCTGCTGGCCGATCGCTGTCTCATCGTTGGAAAGCAGCGCGAGATGCAGGTCATTGAAGAATACGATGTCGAGCTCGCTTGGGCTGATCTACAACAGCTACCGCCACCTAAACCAGTGGCCGCGGAAGAACCGACAACCAAAGACGATTTAGACGAACCCTCGCCCACAGTCGAATTTGGCATGCTGTCAGACGTATAGGTTACAATAACGTCATGACAAAATACCTCGTAACTGGAGGTGCGGGGTTCATCGGCTCGCACATCGTTGATGCCCTTGTTGCGCGCGGTAACCAAGTCGTCGTCCTCGACGATCTTTCTTCAGGTAACCTGGAAAACCTCCAGCAATCCGCCTCAGCCATCGAGTTTCAACAGGGATCGATCCTTGATTCTGAGTTACTAGGCGAGCTGCTGGCAGATGTGGATATCGTTTTTCACCAAGCCGCCATGGTATCAGTCCCACGCTCGATTGCGGAACCAACGCTCACCCATCAAATCAATGCAACCGGTACACTCAAGGTCCTCGAAGCGGCTCGTAAAGCAAGTGTGCGGCGACTCATATATGCTGGGTCCAGTAGCTGCTATGGAAACACCACCGAAAAAGTGCAATCCGAACTACATGTTCCCGCACCGATCTCGCCCTACGGAGCAGCAAAACTCGCTGGCGAACAATACTGCCATGCCTGTTATCACAGCTTCGGACTAGAAACCGTAACGCTACGTTATTTCAATGTCTTCGGGCCGCGACAAGACCCCGCCAGTCCCTATTCCGCAGTGATTCCGTTGTTCATTACGGCCATGCTGCGAGGCGAGACGCCCACAATTTTCGGGGACGGCATGCAATCCCGCGATTTTACATACATTGAAAACGTTGTTCATGGAAATCTACTAGCTGCGGATGCGGAAATCGTTTCTGGTGAACCTATTAATATGGCAAACGGCGAAAGTACTTCATTGCTTGACGTCGTTGCCCTAATCAACAAGCATCTCGTACCCGCTCAGCAAAGCAGCGAAGATTTCGAACCCATCGAGCCCATATTTGCTGCAGCACGCCACGGCGATATTCTGCACAGTCGCGCTGATATTGAACGCGCAATGAGTCAACTGCAGTACGAGAGTCAAGTTGATTTTCCCACTGGGATAGCCAAAACCGTTGAGTATTACCGTAATTTGCCTCGCTAGGTAAACCGATGCCACCGCTTTATAAGACACTCGTCGCTGTTGCCACGTATAACGAACGTGATAACGTTCAAAGCCTTGTCGAGGCCATCCGCCAAGCACTACCTAATACCGACATTCTAATTATTGACGACGGCTCCCCAGATGGCACAGGCCAATGGTGTGAAATGCAGGCAGATGAGCACCCATGGTTTCACCTAATTCAGCGAGGCAGCAAGCAAGGATTAGGCACTGCTACGGTCCGCGGAATGCAGTTTGCGATTGAACAAAAATATGACCTGTGGATTGCCATGGATGCGGACTTCAGCCATCCTCCAGATCAGTTGCCAAAAATGGTAGGCACAATTGGTAACTTGGAATCTCCAGATTTTGATTGTGTGATCGGCTCACGCTACATCAACGGCGGCGGCGTGGCCGGCTGGCCATGGTCGCGGCGGGTCATGAGTCGTGGAGTCAACCTTTATTCCCGCCTGCTACTCGGCCTCAAACCACGCGATTGCAGCGGGGCATATCGGTGTTGTCGAGTTGCCTTGCTATCACAACTGGATTTTTCGCAATTCCTGTCGCATGGTTATTCCTTCATGGAAGAGTTTCTTTGGCGACTAAAGAAACTTAACGCACGAACAACAGAGATTCCGATCATCTTTACCGATAGGGAGCAAGGCGTCTCCAAGCTGAATAAGCGCGAGGCTGTCCATTCACTGTGGATCCTCTTTAAACTCGGTCTGCAAAACTGGCTTTGTAGAAAATAGCATCCATTCACGATTCAAAAGGGCCACACACATTTCAAAAGGGTCTGCTAACCGGTTTACAACCACTCTCATTGGCAACTAAAATCGTGACTATAAGCTTGTCTTTTAATATTCAAAACGATACGAACTCCTAAATCACGAAAGCATTTGTATGTCAGACAACAATGGCGAAAACGAAACTGAAAACACAAATGAGAATCCCAGCAGTTCCATTGATACAGTCATGCAAGAATCTCGCCTGTTTCCTCCAACTGATTCGTTCTTAGAAGGTTGTGAAATTGGCTCGCTCGACGCCTATGAAGCCCTGTATGACCGTGCCAAAGCTGACCCTATTGCGTTTTGGGAAGACTTGGCTCGCAAAGAACTTCATTGGTTTGAAAACTTCCATACCACACTGAATTGGAATGTGCCCAATGCTGAATGGTTTATCGGTGGCAAGACGAACATATCCTACAATTGCCTCGATCGAAATCTAGAAAACAACGCTGATAAAACTGCCATTATTTGGGAAGGTGAACCCGGTGATGTTCGCACGTTCACTTATCGTGAATTACACAGCGAAGTTTCGCGCTTGGCCAACGCTTTTAAGAAGGCTGGAGTGGAACAAGGGGACGTTGTTTCAATCTACATGCCCATGGTGCCTGAACTTGCATTTGCGATGCTTGCGTGTGCACGTATCGGAGCCGTCCACAGTGTTATTTTTGCTGGATTCTCTGCAGAATCTATTGCAGACCGCAACAACGACGCCAGCGCCAAAGTTCAACTCACCGCAGACGGTGCCTACCGCCGCGGCAATGTCCTCGAACTCAAGAAAATCGTCGATGAAGCACTTGAAAAATCACCCACTGTGGAAACCTGTATTGTCCTAGCCCGTACGGACACACCGGTTGAGATGAAAGAAGGACGTGATCTGTGGTGGAACGATTTACTAGAACAAGTAGACGATGATTGCCCAGCCACTCCACTCGACAGTGAAGCACCTCTGTTTATTCTTTACACAAGCGGTTCTACCGGAAAACCAAAAGGTATTAAACACACCACAGCGGGCTATAACTTGTATGCCAAGAAGTCCTTCGAGTGGGTGTTCGACATCCGCGACGACGACATTTTCTGGTGTACTGCCGATTGTGGTTGGATCACCGGTCATACCTATGTAGCTTACGGCCCTCTTTGTGCCGGAGCGACAATTGTGATGTTCGAAGGCGCTCCTAATTATCCCGAGGAAGACCGTTTCTGGGAACTCGTTGAAAAGCACAAAATCACGATTCTCTATACCGCTCCCACGGCCATCCGAGCCTTCATTAAATGGGGAGATCACCATGTCGACAAACATGATCTATCAAGCCTGCGATTACTGGGTACCGTAGGCGAAGGTATTAATCCGGAAGCTTGGATGTGGTATCACCATAAAATCGGTGGCGGGCGTTGTCCGATCGTGGATACGTGGTGGCAAACGGAAACCGGCGGAATCATGATGTCCCCGTTGCCCGGAGCTATTGCAACGAAGCCTGGCAGCTGCACAAAACCGCTGCCCGGTATACTACCAGCGATTCTCGACGACTCCGGCGCTCCTGTAGGAGAAAACCAAGGCGGCAAGCTTGTCTTAACATACCCGTGGCCAGGTATGTTACGGGGCATTTGGGGAGATGACGCGCGATACCAAGAAGCTTATTGGGACATGTTTCCCGGACTCTACCTCGCGGGTGACAATGCACGTTGTGATGAGGACGGTTACTATTGGATCATGGGCCGCATTGATGACGTCATCAATGTATCGGGGCACCGACTTAGTACGATCGAAGTTGAAAGCGCCCTAGTCAGCCATGAAAAGGTTGCCGAAGCGGCTGCCGTGGGACGCAAGGACGACCTCAAAGGGCAAGCCATCGCCGTTTTTGTAACACTGATCGACGCCGAACCAACCGACGAGCTAAAACAAGAGTTACGAATGCACGTGCGAAAGGAAATAGGCGCACTTGCTCAACCCGACGATATCCGATTCACCAATGCATTACCAAAGACTCGTAGCGGAAAAATCATGCGTCGGCTGCTAAAAGATATAGCCGAAGGCAACGAAAACATTGGGGACACAACTACCTTAGAAGACTACACTGTCCTTACGCAACTACGAGCCGACGACGAAAGCTAAAGCAGCTTTAACGCGTATTATTTGCCTTGAGAACTACATCCCACTTGTGCTGGCAGTCGTACTATCAGGGCTAGTAGGATTATCTTTATTGGTCAATCGTTTGTCAGCCGCGTTCCACTTGCGAATCATCTCTTTTGGGTTCTCAAAATTGAGATACGTCGGTTGCTCGTTCTCTGCTACCCGAGTTGCCATTCCGGCGATCCGCCAACCGTTGGCTTGCTTACGCAAAACCCAAATAATTTCAAACTTTTGAGCGAATCCATCGATACTCGTTTCGCTCCATTGACTGTTGACGTATGCTCCGCCTGACACTAACTCCAACGCACCAACACTAAACTTGGCCGTGGGCGAACCTGGACTACGGACCACGAGGTCGTGTTTCGCTGTTTCGGTTCGAGCCTTAGCCGTTAATAGACCCGTGACTTGTTCATCACTGCCTTGCTGCAGCGCCGTTAAAAAATGCTCGACAACCTGTTCCGGCGTCGCCGTAGCAGATAAATCGACAACAGGCGTAGAGGTTCCAATTGTCAAAGTGCGAGCGGGAGATTCCTGCGTAGGTTCCGCCAACTCCGCGTCGTATCCCGGATTTAGATTTACAACAGGTGCCACCAGATCTTCAGAGCTGGTCGATTCCGTTTCCGCTTCACCACAACCTGTTGCGCCGATTAAACCTAGTAATAATGTCACAACTACGCAGAGCATTAATGGTTTGTTTATTGAGAAACTCTTCATCGTCGTTCACCTTTTTTATCTCTGTATATTTACATCAATGCATCCCACACGATCACTGAATACCCTACGATGCAACGACAAATCACCGGTTATATTGGTTATGCCGCTTGCACTACCGCAAACGATACCGACTAAATTTGTACGCTAAGTCTCTCAAATACTAGTACTTCCCGTCAATCCTGAATCACTGGACCCCCAAACCAAATAAATACGTGAAAAGTTATTTATTAGGTGAAGACTTTTTGTTTATTGCTGCGATAATACGTTGATAGAGTGTGTAATGTGATATACAAAGCACACATTTTTATTCGAATAGTCATCGATTGGAGACGAAACTATGAAACGTTTTTTAACAGGCGGAATCGCCTTCGTATTGGTGCTGACGTTCGTTGTCAGCGGTTCATTGGTTGCTCAAGAAAAAGATAGTAAAAAGACCGGAGTTATCGCGACTACGACCGCTAAAGCAAAAAACACTGTCGGCAAGCTTCGTGATCGCGTTAAAGAAGCTGTCAAGCGAGACAAAGCTGAAAAGCCAGAAAAAGCTGAAAATAAATCTGCTGTTAAAGACAAAATCGCAGCCACGACCGATAAAGCAAAAGAAACTGTCGGCAAGCTTCGTGATCGCGTTAAAGAAGCTGTCAAGCGAGACAAAGCTGAAAAAGCTGAAAAGCCAGAAAAAGCTGAAAAATAGGCATTACACCGCTACAGCAATGTAGATAAATCAAAAAACGCTCGTCATGGATTTCCCGTGACGAGCGTTTTTTCATGGCCCTTAAAAGCATCAACCGAGAAATGCTTCTTGAAGTTTTTTGATGTACAGAGGTGACTCCGTCCGCGGGTCTCCCTTTTCTTCATACTCCAGCACAATGTAACCACGATAGGCGGCGTCTTTGAGGATCTTTGCCAATCGATCAAAATCTGCTGGTGTGCTTTCGCGGGCAGAATTACGGGTAACAACTTTTACTTGCACGTTCATCGCGTAGGGTGCGATCTGCTCAATTTCATCATAGCAATTGTCACTTGAAAAATTTCCCGTATCCAAATTAACGGTAAACCATGGGCTCTGCACGTCATTGACAAACTGCATCAAGCCCTTGGCCGTCGCTGTTGGACCACCGTGATTCTCTAATGCCAAGAAAACACCTTTGCTACCCGCGTAATCACAACATTCTTCAATTGCCGACACCATCAACTTGTGTGACGCCGCCTCATCGCGTCCTTGTTTGTGATGGCCCGCAAAAATCCGAATCACAGGCGCCGACATGGCTGCGGCATGGTCTACCCACGTTTTGACATGTTGAATCTGAGCTGCCCGTTTTGGATCGTCTTCGCCATGCCCAAAATCATTGCCGACTGCCGTCCCAGAAACATCCAGCCCCAACGTGAAACAATGCTGTTTCAGCGAAGCCAAATAATCAGGTGTCACATCCTGAGGGAAATAGTACGACGTCAATTCCGTTCCTTCGAGTCCGAACTTGGCACAATCTGAAATAAAGTCGTGCATGGACATTTGTGGTTTGTCACCGCTGAGGAGCGACCGATAGCTGTAGGCTGCTAGCGAGAATTTAAACTTCGGTTCACCTGTCCGTTTAACCGGGTCAATCGCCGAAGCCAATGGTGCAGTGGCGCCCGCTACTGCCATCGTTGCGGCAGTGCTTTGAACAAAACGCCGACGAGTGATTTTTTGGATCGGCGTTTCCAGAGGGGCGGTTGGTGGGCAATTATTATTTTTCATGGTGAACCTATGCTGGCGATTAGTTGATTATATGAATGAAACTGGAGCGATACTTGTGCTTTTATTTTAGCCGAGATGTGATTAGGACGTGAACCACTGCTGGATTTTTCCCCAAGGCTGTGTATTGGCTACATTGTCAGCCGTTAATCCACCTCGACGAGCCTGCACGATACCATATTGCATAACGTCCAAACCAGTAACGCTGTGAGCGTCGCTACTTATGACAAGTGGGATTTCTCGTTTCCGCGCGGCTGCACAGTGCACATCATGTAAATCAAGTCTCGCGGGATTGGCATTAAGTTCCAACATTTTTCGATTGTCTTGGGCTGCTTGAAACACAGCATCCATATCGACCTGATATGCTTCGCGTCGGTTAATAAGGCGGCCCGTCGGATGTGCAATGATCTTTACGTGCGGATTCTCTAATGCCCCCACAATACGATCCGTAATCTGTTGGCGTGATTGTTTCTGTCCAAAGTGTACCGAAGCAATTACCCAATCGGCCAACGCGAGGACTTCATCTGGCAAATCCATCCCACCCGCTTCCAGAATATCGCACTCAATTCCTTTGAGCACAAGAAAATCGTCTTCGATCGTTTCGTTAAACCGATCGACCTCTTCCCATTGCTGTACCACGCGTTCAGCCGTTAACCCACGCGCTACCGACACGCGCTGAGAGTGGTCCGTAATGGCAATATATTGTAAGCCGCGCTCTCGCGCCGCTGCCACCATTTCAGCAATCGTTGCTTTACCGTCAGTGGCTGTTGTATGCATATGCAAGTCGCCCTGAATCTCACTTAATTCAATCAATTCCGGCAAGGTACCCTGCTCTGCCCACTGAAACTCTTCCCGAGCTTCACGCATCTCTGCAGCAAAGTGGGGCAAGCCCAACACTTCATAAACTTCCTTCTCAGTCGCTCCTGCTACCTGCACTTCTTGATCACCGTCAACTTTAAAGACGCCATATTCGTTGACTTTCATGCCGAGTTGTTTAGCGTGACCACGAACAGCGACGTTGTGATCTTTAGAGCCTGTAAAATATTGCCAAGCAGCTCCAAAGGACTCCTGCGGTACAACCCGCAAATCTACTTGGAAGCTATTAAGCACGCGGATTGACATCTTCGTGTCACCCCGCACCAGCGTCTGCTCCCATTGCGGGAACTCGGCAAAGCAATCCATCACATCAACAGGCTTAGTGGAAATGACCAAGAGATCCAAATCGCCTACTGTTTCACGCCCGCGACGGTAACTTCCCGCCAGTTCAATCCGCTCAACTGCGGGACATGCTTGCAAATGTTCGCGCAACGTCTCAGCAAGCTCGTCTGCGGCCGACCACCGAATACGTGAATTGGCGGCAGCAGCGATGGCGATACCGTCGAGAATGGATTGTTCCGTTTTGGCAGCGAACCCCTTAAGCTCTTGCACTTTGCCGTCTTCACAAGCAGCTTGAAGTTGATCCAGAGTCTGAATATTTAGTGTCCGATAGAGAGCGGCGGCTTTCTTGGGGCCCAAGCCAGGAATTCGCAGTAAGTCCAACACACTCGCTGGAATCACTTCAAGTAATTCGTCAATCTCATCGATGTTATCTAGCTCGATTAACTGCGTTATTTTCTCGGCAACACCTTTACCTATTCCTTGAACGTCGGTGATTTTGCTCGGATCGTTGTGCACCATGGTAGCAAACGAATCGGGGAAATCCTTGATTACTCGGGCACCGTTACGATAGGCACGAATCTTAAATGAATTCGCGCCGCTAAATTCTAACAAATCCGCTAGCTTGCCAATTTCCGCGGCAATCGCAACATTATCTAAATCCATTTCGTTTTCCCTCACAGTGCTTCGTTGAACCTAACCTAAGGTGACAGCGATTATAGGCTATTGCAATAGTTTTGTGGTTACTGGGTCAGAAACTCAACTTCTTCGTAAAACCGCTGGATCTGCGGCGGATGTGTTGGCCGCCACATCGAACATCGAACATCAAACAAAAAAACGAACAAATATTTTATTTTCTTTCGCCCTCACCTCAAAACTGTGACCTACCTTTGTTTCAGATGGTGAGAGTGTGTCTTTACTCGGCAGTTTAGGCATTTTGCTGTCAAACAAACGCGGGAGTTTGTTTGCAGCTCCTCACTTATCAAAACAATTAAACCAAGTGAAAACTTGATTCCAGCATGTCCTAAACGGTGGGTAAGAGCACCAAAATTGGGGCGGCACGCAGCGTAATCGTTATATTCGATGTAAACACTTAAACGCATCGAATTCGCAGTGTAATGTGAAGAACTTTTACCACAATACACCTGTAGTGATTACACTGAGTGTTGGCGGAATTTATTCCTATTATGTGTTTAATTCATCCCTACTTTCCCCCGCTAAACAGCGAGGCAGAGTGGCATGAGCACAACACATAATTAACGCGAAGAGAGAGAGAAGTAGAATGAATATTTGCATTAACAAAAGCATACTTGTGAAACAGAGTCTTGCTGTTCTAGCAGTCATGCTGTTCAGTACAGCCAGCGTCTCAGCCGACATTTTTGATGTCATCGCTGGTCGCCAACCAATCTTGCCAGTGTACAACGCTCCTGCAGCCAAAGAAGCGGAGAGAGTTGAAGTCAAGAAGCCTATCAAAACTGGCCACGAAGTCATCAACCCGATGACTCCCTTTTTCCCTCGTCAAGTTGTACTGGATTACAAGTTAGAAACTCACTACGAAACCAAGTGGGTAAAGATTCCAACCACACTGTACCGACCAGCGGTTGATCTACACGCTCGTCCCGGTCAATCAATTTTATTCAAACCTGTGGAAACATACACTTGGAGATTACGCCAAGTACCGGTGCAATCGTATCGTCCTGTGTTAGAAGATTCGCCAAAAAATATTTTTTCGCGAACTTACATTCCACGACTCAGCGATATACTCGAACCGATCTTCCCGCGTTGTGATACATCAACGGCAGCGGAATCACCAAAGAGTCCCTATTACGATGGCAGCAATCAACCCGATCTTCCGGCAACGCCAAATGGAAACAACGAAAATATTGTTCCTGTGGAACCTGCTGATCAACGCCCATCGCTTGATCCTGAAGTCTTGCGACAACCAGGTGTAACACCAGACGCTGCCGTAGAAACTCGTAAGGTCGAAATACCTGAGGACGACACTACAGCGGAAGGTGAATCTGTCTTGAAGAAACCAATTGTCATTCCTGCTGAAAAACCAGCGGCAGATGATACAGACAAGACAGACGAGGAAGCACGAGATCCGAATCAACCCATTCCAGATCCTGCAGTCGAGGAAGCCAAACCGGAAGCCAAAACCGTTGTACCTGAATTGGTAAATCCACTTGATCGTACCGTTCAAATCAGAATCCCACAGATGACTCCAGTCTTTGTGGGTACGACGGTCAGCACGACTCCAATAATTCGCCCAGCCACCGTTATCTTAGACGACGAAGGCTGGATTCCGCTGAAGTAGTCATCGACAATATAATCTCTCTATGCATTCTGTTTCGAGTGCAGAGCGATTCGCGTTGCCACTTTTGATTAAGCCAATCAAAAGTGGCATTTTTTATAGTGAAGACGTTTTCGGCTCGGTCCGTTGCTCATATAAGTCATAGCAAGCAAACAACAATTCTCGTACGTTATTGCCAAAGCGTTGGTACAACTCTCGAGCATCACTCGCGGAAACGACCTGCTCCACCTGTTGGGCTTGCTGCAAACTATGCACTATTTCAAGCACGAGTGTCTCTGTTGCTACAAGCTGCACTAGGCTAGGCAAGCGTTGGGTTTGGTGGCAAGTAATAATCAGGGAGTGCGCGTGTTTTTCCGCATAACGAATGATTCGTCGTCGCGTCCACCAACTAAGTTTCTCAAAGCCATCAACAAACAACACATCAGATTCTTGTAAAAGCAGCTTAACTTCAGCAAATTTCAACGGCGGACCGTCATGAGGAAACTCACCGCACGCGTAAGACAAGTGGTTTGAGATTGATTGTTGCTCGAGTTGCGATTGGAGAGCTCGCAATAGGCTCGATTTCCCGACTCCGTGCTCGCCGAGAATCTCACAACGCGGAGTATCCTTTATGATTTGAGCGGCTAATTCACTGACAGAGGTAAACCCATTTGGTAGGAACGTCATCTGGCCCGGTTTCGTCCACCGTGTTTCGAATGGATTTACTGAGGCTCCCACGATTGCTTGATTACGGTCCACTTCTCAACTCTGTAGCAAAGGAACGCGTTGTAATTGAAATCCCTGATCATGAATATATTCACGCAAAGTTTGTCCATCCCGCTGAACTAATATACGTACACGCACACACCACTGAATCTTCAGATTTGTACCTGCGTAGCTAAACGGGCTGTTAGGCAAAGTCGTCGTAAAGTGCGTCAATGCACGCAAATCGGGTTGATCGAGATGTCGAGATTTACGTGTCTCTCGCTGGTAGTAATGAATACCTTGATCCTCGTCACCTTTACCACTTGTGTACCACAACACAGCAGCCTCGACCGAATGCATCTCGTCGCTTTCTACGGCATCGATTTGATATTCACATTCGAGAATGTCGCCTGATTGGTATGCGCGGTCTGCGAGGTCTAAACGAATACTAATTAATGGATCAAACTGCATGAGCATCTCCACTGGAAATGGTCGCATCATCGACATTCTCAATAGGTGGATGCACAACCAATGAAAACCCTCGTCGGATTTCTGCGTATTCGCGATATCGTCCAACGGATACAATTCGCCATTGCAGACAATTGAAATTTGACTGAAACGAATGCATTGCGTCCTGCGGAATGGTTACGCTAAATGTCTCCGCGAGTGGCGACTTCGAAGTAATTTCGAATCGACGCTGCACAAACAACTGCTCGCGAAGTATCTCAAGTGTTTCCGTGCGGACATCCGTGCCTTGGTGATAACTCGTAACCTCTTCACAAATCAAAAACAATCGCAACGATCGCACATACAACGCACCGCTTTGGGAAATGGCGACGTCGATTGTTTGCCCAGGGTAAATCGGTTGATGCGACACTTCAACTATTAACGGATCAATATTTATTTGGTTCTTCAATTCACGTGCTAGCAGGCGACCCGACCAAACTGCGAATCCGATCGATGGTAACAGAGATAATGTCGGTAACCACCAACTCCATCCACTGTGATTGGACGTGCGGTATTGACTGATGCTGTAGCCTACTAAAAACAACGAGACAACGGTCCAAGTCGCGAAGAACGCAATTACCGACATGATTTCAATTGATTTCCCGGTTGTAACTGGTAACCGCCACGGTTGCGTGCTGCCAGGACTCATTAACAATGTATCAATTATCGGTACATTAGGCAGACGCCGAGCCGCCTTGCTTTTTTGAGTAAGATCAAAACGATGCGCATTTTGTGTTAGTGAAAACCGTAGACCATCACCCACTCGGCTACCTAGTAACCCCGTGACAAGCCCCTGAATTCCAAATCCAATAAATGACAGAATCACAATTCCTAGCAGCCAACTGGCAACACCGCCGGGCAAGTTCATCAGAAAGAACACACCTGAAATCAAACCAAACAACAATAGCGTCAGACTAAACGCGACATTACCGATGACTCCGAATTTCGAAGATACGCTGTGACGACTTCCCCGCTTTTTTCCAAGAATTCTGATAAGTTGGCGCGACAAAATTTAATTCGATTCAACAGAAGGAAATAGTTTGGTGATTAAAAATTAATGCGTGAATATACCAAAAACCTATCCGCAATTCAATTTGTGATACTTCGTGGTTGTTACCCACCAATGCCATTAACAAAACTAAGGCAATTTCAAGGCCGTCAGTTTACCTTGGTTGCCTTGGTTATTACGAAAATAAAAATAGCCATCAGACAAAGCCGGGAAACAACGGGTTGTGGAAGCACTAACTTTAGCTCGAGCGACTTCCTCGTACTTCGTCGAATTTGCTTTTACTAAAACCAATTCTCCCGATGTATTGAGTGCGAGAAACTTGTCTTTGACTAAAATCGTATGAGCAACTCCAAAATTAGCCTTTTCCCACTGCACTTTACCGCTGGCCATGTCAATACAACGAAGTGCTGCCACTCCAATATCTTCGCGACCATGGGTGCCAAACAAATGGCCATCGTATGGCAGCGGAGTTGCGTATTGACTCGACAAAATATCATCACCGGACCATTGAACTTCAAAGTTCTTCCCGTCCTGTACAAGTTTCAACATGCGAGCGCCTATTCGATAGCTAGCGGTCAGAAAGACATGCTGGCCGATCGTTACTGCTGTTGCGCCGTTAACGGTTGGCCCCTGTTTACCAAACGGAGTGCTAAATAACAATTTCCCAGTCGTTGGATTTAACGCAATGGCTTGCATCCGAGTAATAAACAAAGCGTAGTTGGATCCGCCAATGGAAAGGACCGTTGGCGAAGAGTAACTCGCTTTCTCAGTCGTGGCTTCCCAGACTGTCTTTCCGGATCGTATATCAAGCGCGACAATTCCCACCTTGATGCCACCGACATTGACGAGAACATGATCCTCCATCACCAATAGACCACTGCCCGCACCAAAATATCCATCTGGTGCTTGGTAATCTTGTCCGAGCGTGCGACTCCATTTCGGTTTCCCCGTCGCCAAGTCTAAAC
Source organism: uncultured Planctomycetaceae bacterium (assembly GCA_963934735.1). Taxonomy (GTDB): domain Bacteria; phylum Planctomycetota; class Planctomycetia; order Pirellulales; family Pirellulaceae; genus UBA721. Next base: position 1,710 of record CAWVZW010000057.1, on the reverse strand, counting down.
AGTGCAAGTCCGATGCGGCGCCAAACACAAACACTAGGTTGCCGGCGACAACCGGAGTCGCGCGAGGACCTGAATCGGGGTTAAAGCCACCGCGATAATACGCTTTGAAATCCTGGCTCCAAATAACTTTACCGGATTTAGCATCCAACGCCTCAACACGTTCACTATCATCAATACGATGAAAGACAATCACTTTCCCGCCCACAGCAATCGGGCCTGCAAAACCACTACCCAATGTGTGACTCCAAGCAGTCACTGGACCACTGTCCGGCCAAGCCTGTAAGGGTTTCTCTTCTTGCGAGATGCCGTTGCGACTTGGACCAAGGCCCTGTGGCCAATCACCACCCCATAGAACGGAACAGGAAGTGCTAACTAAAACGAAGGTTGCTAGGTAACCCCAAGGGATTTTGATATGTCGTTGCATTATTTTTTTCCGGTGAAATGATTTCAGTCGCACCTATTATTTTACTGCACTTCGCGAAGCATTGAAAATCGTAAATAAAAAGGACTCCGATGAATGATTGACCATCGGAGCCCTAGGTTTGAAATTTTCGGCTGAATAAGGACTTGCCTACGCAGCGACAGCTGAATTGGTACGGAAGAAACCGATTGCCTCAAGGGCATCGTAGACTTCCTCTAAAGTCTTACCACCAAAATTTGAAATGCTTAACAGATCTGCCGGTGTTGCATGCAGCAAGTCTTTTACCGAGAAGATACCTTTTTCTTCTAAGCAATTGGTCGTACGAACTGTAAGACCAATTTCTGCTGTGCTAAGTTCCAAACGTTGCTTTAAGCTACGACGCTGCTCTTCCACAGCACTTAACGGAATGCGTGTCATGGACTCCCTCCCAAAAAAAACGTGAGTTTAATATTTGACCATCCTTGGTCAGTACACACTTTTACACGAAAGCGCGAAGCACAAATCATACAGGACTGGCACTAAAATGACAAAACAATTCTGGAAAAACTTTGACAAAGTGCTATCACTATTAGGGAACTTCTATTAATTAACCAATGGTGACGATTGATATAGTAGTGCATCGAAAAAAGAGCCTACGGGCTACGAGAAGTAGAGCGAGCTTAGCCCTAGCGTGCTGTATTATTTTCCAGCCGATAACAGCCGTTATTTCCTAGACTACCAACACAACGTCCTCGGGTTGTGTCAAGGGTAAGATGTAATCGTTGATAATGTTGATTTAGCTGACTTCATCACAAAACGGGCGTTCCGCCCGCGGGATTGGGAAAAGCTAACCCCACCCGTGTCGTCCTCGGTCGCTTCGCTCCGTCGGACTCCCCGGATGGGGCTATTTGGGTAGACGTTCCGTCTACATTATTTAAATCCGACCATATACGTCGCTGACACAATTCGCCTTCTACCACCGCAAACTAGTGGGCGGAACGCAAAATAATATTTAATTCGATGAGCAATATGTTTGGGCTATTTGGGTAGACGTTCCGTCTACATTATTTAAATCCGACCATATACGTCGCTGACACAATTCGCCTTCTACCACCGCAAACTAGTGGGCGGAACGCCCCTTTGTCAAACCAAATGCGTCATCTAGTATCAAATACCCTGTACATTGCTGGCACCGCTCTGTCACTCGCCTACTCACGTAATTCATTGAGTTCTTCTATAATGATTATTACTAACAAAGCAACACTATGAGGATTCTCACACGTCATCATGTCTGAAGACATACTCGCATC
>CAWVZW010000056.1:0-23643 GCA_963934735.1 uncultured Planctomycetaceae bacterium | reverse complement strand
ATTGGCAGATGGATCAAAATCAGATCCTTGATTTATTACATCAAGTTGCATCCGGGCAGTTGAGTTTGACTGACGCGCAGTCTGTAATCTCGGCGCGGATGCAGGCTCAGGTTACGCCAGACTTGACTGGAGACGAGGTCACGATGGATCTCGACCGCGAACAACGCTGTGGTTTTCCGGAAGTTATTTATGGCGAGAACAAAGATGCTTCCACAATTGTTGATATTTTGCGAACACAATATGAGGCGGGCCAATTATCGCTCGTGACACGAGTCAGTGAATCGAAGGGACAGCACGTTGTGGAGTGTTTGCCGCACATACTGTTTAACGCCAAGTCGCGGACTCTGCGAAGTGTTGTTGTACCGGCGGAAAAACTAAAAGGAAATATCACAATTGTGACCGCGGGAACAAGTGACTTGCCGGTTGCTGAGGAAGCACGTGAGACGTTGTTGTGGATGGGAGTCGAGCCACGGATTATTCACGATATTGGGGTTGCTGGTCCACAGCGTCTGCTGGATCATCGCGCGCAATTGCGCGCGGCGGACATATTAATTGTTGTGGCCGGAATGGAAGGCGCATTGCCTAGTGTGATCGGTGGCCATGTCGATAGTCCGATTATCGCTGTGCCGACGAGTGTTGGGTATGGCACGGCATTAGGAGGAATCACCGCCCTGTTAGGGATGCTTAATAGTTGTGCGTCGAACGTCGTGGTCGTTAATGTTGACGCTGGTTTTAAAGCAGCGTATGCGGCGGGACTGATGTTGAAAAGGTTGAGGCAAGGCGGTCACGATGGTTGAGTCGAAACTGGTCACTGAATTCCATGGTCTCCCGCAACGCCCGGCGGATAGCCACAAGGGTGATTACGGGAGATTGTTGTTTATCGGCGGAAGTTGTACGATGCCGGGCGCCATCGCACTTTCAGCCATGGCATCGCTGCGAAGCGGTGCGGGACTCGTGACCGTAGCGACTGCGGCGACTGTGCATAGTATTGTGGCGGGGTTCGACCCTTGCGTCATGACGATTCCACTTCGCTGCTGTGCCAACGGTACGATTGCCGAGGATCTCGATTCTTTAGCGGACGTCGCCGGACCGCTGGAACAATATGATGCAATCGTAATTGGGCCAGGGTTAGGGAAAAGTGAGGAGCTAGCGAAGCTAGTTGCTCAACTGTATAAAACGATTCGCGGCCCGCTGATCGTCGATGCAGACGGCTTGAACCTGTTGGCTAGTGATTCTGACGGGCTCCCAGTGTCCAGTGGGCCACGCGTGTTGACTCCGCACGCAGCTGAGTTCGCGCGGTTATTAGAGAATAATCACCAGAGTATGGATGTTGATAAAGTACGTACTCGAGATGAATTTGAGCAAGCTGCGTTTGAGTTAGCTGGCGTATCTCAAACGGTAATTGCGTTGAAGGGCAATGCTACATTCGTGACGGATGGCTCAATGAAATGGCATAATAAAACGGGAAATGCTGGTATGGCTACTGCCGGCAGTGGAGATGTTTTGACTGGGGTGATCGCTGCTCTGATCGGGCAAGGCATGCCGGTATGTGATGCGGTTCGTTATGGAGTGCAAGTTCATGGTTGTGCTGGTGATTTAGCTGCAGCGGAGCTCGGCATGGTGTCGATGACCGCATTAGATATCGTTGATTTTTTGAGCGCCGCCTTGCAACAGTAACAAGATGAATTGGATCTGATTCCTAACTATGGAAATTATACGAGACTTAGATGAGACGCAATTTACGCTGCACGGCGGTGCTGTCACGATCGGTAATTTCGATGGAGTGCATCAAGGACACGCGAAATTACTAGAGCAATTGATCTTGCGAGCGCGAGAAGTCGATGGCCCCGCGATCGTGTTGACGTTCGACCCACATCCGGTGCGAATCTTACGACCGGAATTGGCGCCACCTCCGTTGACCTGGACTTCTCGAAAAGCTGAGTTGCTGAGTGACCTTGGGGTTGATGCAACGGTGGTTTATCCGACGGACAAGGATTTTCTGGACTTGTCGGCAGAGCAGTTTTTCGAAGAAATTGTAATGCAGCGGTTGGGTGCCAAAGCGTTGGTGGAAGGCCCTAATTTTGCTTTTGGAAAAGATCGCGGTGGTTCCACTGAATTATTACAGTCGTTGTGTGATGCGCACGATGTGCAACTACAGATCGTGACGCCTTTGCTTGCGGGAGACCAATTTGTTTCCAGCAGCCGCATTCGGGAAGCTATCACCGTTGGTGATGTTGATACTGCTTCTGAGATGCTTACTCGACCCTATCGGGTCCGCGGTATGGTTACCCACGGGATGAATCGAGGCGCAGCGATGGGTTTTCCGACTGCAAATCTAGTCGGTATTGATACGTTGGTGCCGGCGGTCGGCGTCTATGCGGCGGTTGCTTGGTGGCAAGACAATCCATTTGCCGCGGCTGTTAATGTTGGTGGAAACCCAACATTTGCTGAGGAAGAACACAAATTTGAAGTTCATTTGCTGGATTTCAACGAAGCAATTTATGGTCAGGTGTTAAGCGTGGACATACTTAGTCGCCTGCGTGGTGTTGAGACATTTGACGACAAGGATGCTTTGCTTGCTCAGGTACAACAAGATATTGCCGCTGTCCGAGAAATCACGCTACCGTGGCTAGCCGGGAGCACCCCTGACGAGCAATAGGGTGTAATGACTTCCGTCGATGCTACTTTTGATGTCTACTTAGAATCCGTCGCTGCTGTAACTAGTAGTTTTATAGCATCGCAAATTAGATTCGAATTCATATTTTCAGGAACAATCCAATGGCCGTCGACTGGCAAGCTTTTAGCAAGATCATCAACAAGCACGACAAGTTTGTATTGACGAGTCACATTCGACCCGACTGCGATGCGTTAGGCAGTGAGTTGGGAATGCGAGCGGTGTTATTGGAATTAGGTAAAGATGTGATCATCGCTAACGGTCACCCCACCCCACCGAATCTGGCATTTATTGATCCGGAAAATTGCATTCGCGTCATTGGTCAAGATATTCAAATCGAGGATCTCCATGATCGTGACGCATTAATGGTTCTCGACACCAGTGCTTGGGCGCAGTTAGGTGACATGGGCGACGCGTTAAAACAACTCGATTGTTACAAGATGGTGTTGGATCATCATCAGGGCGAAGACGACTTGGGCGCCGAGTTTTTCAAGGACTCCACGGCGGAAGCCGCAGGCCGTTTAGTTGTAGACGCCGCAGATGCATTGGGTGTTGAACTGACCGCAAAGATTGCTCAACCATTGTTCGCCGCAATTTCGACGGACACGGGGTGGTTTCGATTTGGGTCAGCCAATGCCAACACCTATCAAATTGCTTCACGGCTAATCGCCGCTGGAGCGAAGCCTGCGGATATATATGGAAATTTATACGAACGAGAAACGATTGGTCGAATTCGGTTGCGGGGGCGTGTTCTGGAACGGATGGTGGTGCAATCTGAAGGGCGGTTGGCGCACTCGTTCATTCGCTGTGTAGATTTTCAAGAAACCGGTGCCCTGCCCTCAGACACGGAAGATTTAGTTAACCTGTGTCTTACCATACATGGGACGCAAGCGGCGTTGATCTTGGTGGAACAGACTCCGAATGTCTATAAAGTCAGTTTTCGCAGTCGCTGTGCAATGGACGCGAGTGAGGTTGCGAAGGAGTTTGGCGGAGGCGGCCATAAAGCGGCTGCGGGTGCGGGAATTGAAGGTTCCTTTGAAGAGTGTCAACGGCGTCTCCTTGACGCGGTCACCTCACGTTTGTAATAATTAATGTATGACAAGTTGGCAGGACGTCAATTTGCCCTAAACCCACCAGATTCACCGACTTGCCAATGACCCACCCCCCTTCAAGTCCGGTAGTGCACATTAACTCGCACATGTTTTGGCTATATGAGCCAACTTCATATAACCCACTAGCGTAACTCCATAAACGCGACGGAGACCATTATCAGATATGAATGAAGCAAAACCAAAACAGAACGAATCGGAATCTAGTCCAGCTCAGGAGACGAACGAGCGACGAGGGTTTTTGGGTTCAGCGGCAGCGATAACGGCCGCCGCCCTTGGTGGTTTGTTAGGTGTTGGACCAGTGGCAATCGGACTGTATGCAACTGTCATGGATCCGCTGCGAAAGAAAACAAGTCCACGGAAAGCGGCTGCCGGTACCGAGGGAGCGAAAGAAGGTTTCTATTTTGTAGCGCAGATCGGTGAATTGGACAGTCACGTCCCACGCCGTTTTACAATCGTGGCGGACAAAATCGACGCTTGGAACTTCATGCAGGACCAACCCATTGGTTCCGTGTATATGCGCATGCAAGGGGAGCAGGTTGAATGTTTCCATACGACTTGTCCGCATGCCGGTTGTGCTGTTTCTTATGAACTTGAAAGCCAAGCCTACCTATGTCCTTGTCACAACAGTTCGTTCAATGTCGATGGTACCAAATTGGAAGATGGCGATTCTTCAAATCCGAGCCCGCGCGGACTAGATGCATTAGAAGTGGATGTTCAAGGCACGAGAGTGTTTGTTAAATACGAAGATTACTTTACTGGGCGGCACGCAAAGATTGCCAAGTAACGGCGCTGACTAACAGAAGTAAACACCAGACCATAGTACGACGAAAAGAGCTAAAACAAAAACATGTTCAGAAAATTATATAGCTGGTTTGATTCTCGCACCGGCATACAAGCATCGCTGGAAGAGGCGTTGTACGAAAACATACCCGGCGGTGCTAAGTGGCGTTACGTGTCGGGTAGCATGCTCGTGTTTGCGTTCATGACTCAACTGATCACCGGTTTGTTTTTGTGGATGCACTACAGTCCTGGCAGTCAAAATGCGTGGGCAAGCGTGTATTACATCACTTTCGATATGGAAGGTGGAAATCTGTTGCGGGGCATCCATCATGTGATGGCCCAAGCGATGGTTTGTTTATTGCCGATTCACTTGCTACAGGTCGTGATTGAAAAAGCGTACACCAAACCTCGAGAATTCAACTGGTGGTTAGGCTTAGTGTTATTACAGATCACGTTAGCCCTCGGGTTGACTGGATATTTACTGCCGTGGGATCAAAAAGGTTATTGGGCGACAAAGGTTGCCACGGAACTTGCGGCCTTACCACCTCTGATTGGTGGACTGACTCAAAAGATAATCGTCGGCGGCACCGATTATGGTCACTTTACGCTGACTCGGTTTTTTGCCCTGCATGCCGGAGTGTTACCTGGATTATTGATTGGCTTTTTGGTTTTACATCTTGCGATGTTCCGCAAGCATGGAATTACGGCGCATTGCTCGCCTCATCGACCGGATCAATTATTTTGGCCCATGCAAGTCCTTAAAGATGGAGTCGCTTGCGCGTTGTTGTTCGCAGTGGTAGTATTCGCCGCGATTGTTGAACCGGTGGAATTAGGGCCACCGGCAGAACCAACGGAAGCGTTTGGTGCTGCGCGGCCCGAGTGGTATTTTCTATTCCTGTTTCAGATGCTTAAGTATTTCGATGGGAGCCTTGGCTTCAATACTGAGTTAGTGGGAGCGATTGTGCTGCCAGCGGTATTGTTCGGATTTATGTTTGCGATGCCGATCGTTGCCCGCAAGAAGTTTGGTCATCGTCTAAACGTAACGGTTATTGTTTTGACTATTTCCGCCGCAGTCTATCTGACGTGGGAGGCGAAACAGGAGGATAATTATTATTTGAATCATCCCGATGATACGCAGTCCGAAGCGTACAAAAAATCCAAGCGTTTTCACGATGAGATAGAGCGTTCTGAAAAAGAATTTGAGTTGATTCAACAGTTAGTCAAGGATTACGGGATACCCTTGGAAGGTCCGACGGCGCTGCAACAGCGGGATCCTTTAACGATGGGACTGCGGCTCTTTAGGCGTCAGTGTGCGAGTTGCCATGCCTACAGTCATGATGAATACGCGATCGCTGGACCTCCCAATCCGGACGCGACAAGTGACTCACCGCTGAACTATGGAGCACCGGACTTAGCGCATTTCGGTTCCGCACAGTGGATTCAAGGTTTGTTGAGTAATGATACGACCACGGGGATTCGTGGTGAGAAGTATTTTGGCAAGACTTTGCATGTTGCCGGTGAGATGGCCGAACATGTCCATGAAACACTGTGGGCGGTGGCTGAGACGGAAACGGATCGTCAAACTTTAGCAACGCAAATAGAACAAGTAGCGTGGGCACTATCGGCGGAAGCACAACTGCCTTACTTAGATTACAAAGCGAATCAAGAAAAGATTGACGCGGGTATTGCTCATTTGAACGACGACACACTTGGTTGCATTGGGTGTCACAACTACGGTGACAATGAAGACGGATATGTGATCGACCTTAACGGTTATGCATCGGCCGCCTGGCTCACAAAGATGATCTCAGACCCGACTCAAACTGGATTTTACGACGGCGGGTCCGAAAACGACCGTATGCCATCGTTCCACAGCGCAGCGACCAAGTTGTTAACGCCTCGGGAAATCGAATTGCTAGTTCGGTTTTTGCGAGAAGATCGCACATTGCTCGACGACTGATTGTGTGTGTTGCGAACGGGTCAAAAATGGCTCGGAGTGAACACCTGCTAGGAATAATCACGAAAGTGATTACTGGGAAAGCTACCCCATGCGGCTACGGATTTCTGCAAGCACGTCGTCAACGCTCACTCGGATTTGTTCGAGCGTATCGCGATCGCGAATCGTAACGGTATTGTCGGCGACGCTTTGACCGTCGACGGTGATACAATACGGTGTTCCGGCCTCGTCTTGACGTCGGTAGCGGCGTCCGACAGCACCTTTTTCATCATAGAAAACGTTCAAGTGCTTTTTGAGAGTTGCGTAGATCTTTTTTGCTAACTCGGGCATGCCATCTTTTTTAACAAGCGGGAAAATGGCTGCTTTGATGGGAGCAATTCTTGGATGCAACTTCATCACGATCCGTTTTTGCATGTTCCCTTTTTCGTCCGGTTGCTCATCTTCGGTATACGCTTCACATAGAAATGCCAGCGTCGCACGGTCTGCACCTGCGGAGGGTTCAATCACGTGTGGAATATACTTTTCGCCCGTCAGATCATCTCGGTACGAAAGATCTTTACCACTGCCGCGGTATTTGGGTTTACCGTGTTCATTGAGTTCTAATTCAAGCGGATTCGAATTCGGGTCGAGTTTTCCTTCCATGTGGCTGCGTAAGTCGAAATCACCTCGATGGGCAATCCCTTCGAGCTCACCGTATTCTCCGGCGGGTAAAAATGGAAAGGCATATTCGATATCGGCTGTGCCCGTCGAGTAGTGACTCAGTTCGTCCTCGGCGTGCTCGCGGAGTATTAGTCGCTCTTCGGCCAAGCCTAACGCGGTGTACCAGTTCATACGGCGATCGCGCCAGTACTGATACCATTTAGATGACTCGTCTGGGTGACAGAAAAATTCGATTTCCATCTGTTCGAATTCACGTGAGCGGAAAGTGAAATTTCGCGGAGTGATTTCATTACGGAAACTCTTGCCAGTCTGTGCGATACCAAACGGTAGCTTTACTCGAGTGCTATCCAATACGTTTTTGAAGTTTACAAATATCCCCTGGGCTGTTTCTGGGCGGAGATATGCGGTTCCTTCTTCACCGGCAAGAGCGCCGATGATCGTCTTGAACATCAAGTTGAACTCCCGCGGTGCGGTTAGAGTGCCAAGTTCTTTAGCATCGGGACCGAGGACATCGTCCATGTTCTCAATTTCGGTCAGCGACAGAAAAGTATTTTCAAATTCCAGTTGCTCCGCATTTTTGGCGCGGAGCTTGAAAAACTTCATGGCTCGTCGCTGTGTATCTTCGTGCTCTTGGGCCGTTTCAACGATGGTGGCGACAAAAATGCGCTGACCTTTGGCATTGGCCCAGCGTCCGCGAACTTGATCGTATCGGTAGCGGCGTTTTGTTGTTCGGCAATCGACCATGAAATCGTGAAAGAGGTCGTAGTGACCAGATACTTTCCAAACTTGCGGGTGCATGATGATTGTGCAATCAAGACCGGTCATTTCGTAGGTCGACGGTGCGCCTGGGAGTTCAGTGAGTTCATCGTGGCCACTTACCATGTCGTGCCACCAAGCGTTCTTAATGTTCCGCTTTAACTCAACTCCCAACGGGCCGTAATCCCAAAATCCCTGAATCCCACCATAGATTTCGCTTGACTGGAACAGAAATCCGCGTCGTTTGCAAAGGGATACGAGTTTATCCATTTCCATAGTTACTGTCTTTCTTCATGGGCTAGTGTGGGAACTAGTTTCGATTGAGGTTAAGGCGATGCCCACACTGAGGATATCGGCAGAATATTGTACTGCTGTGCAAGGAAAAAACCGCTGGGATCCTTCTTAGTGAAACTAAGTGGGTGAGATCTCAGGGGTTTTGTTGTAGGTTCGAATATAAGCTAGCCCGCAGGGACTTGAACCCCGACATACAGAACCAGAATCTGTTGTGCTACCAATTACACCACGGGCTATTTGTGCATCTCAGTTTATCTGCGCTCACCAGTTGGTCAAGAGCAAGACCAGTGGATATACTTTTGATTCGTCCTTTAGTTTTACGTCGTGTGCGTAGTATGCAATCGTTGTAGATGTCATATAATGAAAACCTAAGTTGAAAGGGTATTTGAGAGATTCAATGGCATATTTGAAGGCGCAAAACGGTTTGCTCGCGGGACAACGATTTGAGTTGGATGAGGGGGAATCTGTATTAGGTCGGTCTCCGGAATGTTCTATTCATGTAGAAGACTTCGCCGTGAGTCGGCAACACGCTAAGGTCCACAATAATGAGGGCGAATTTTTCATTGAAGATTTGAAAAGTCGAAACAAGACTTATCTTAACGATGTCGTGTTAGGCGAAGGCCAACATCAATTACGCAACGGTGATCGCCTGAGTATTTGTGACGTCATCTTCAATTTCTATCAAGAATTTGCGACGGGATTGTCGGACAGTCTCGACGGATCTCAAATCAGTGTCCTTTTTGATGGAGCAGAAACAGCTACCTCTACGATAATGTCCAAACTGGAGGTCGGCGCTGGCCACGGTCAGATACAACTCACAGCAAGCCCCGAAGTAAAGCTGTCAGCGCTACTTGAAATAACGCAGGCTTTGGGAAGTGCTTTGGGTTTGGGTGACGTTTTGCCAAGTGTCCTCGATGCGTTATTTAAAATATTCATGCAGGCTGATCGAGCCTTTATCGGTCTATTAGACGAATCGGGAACTCTGGTACCTCGTTGGTCCAAGGCACGCCGAGAGGATGCCGCAGAGACGATCAGGATAAGTCGTACGATTGTCAACCGAGTGATTGAGCTCAAGGAAGCAATTTTATCAGCAGATGCAGCTTCGGATCAGCAGTTTGATGCGAGCCAGAGTATTGCTGATTTTAAAATTCGATCGATGATGTGCGTTCCCTTATTCGGTATTGGTGGTGAAGTGTTAGGCGTTCTGCAAGTGGATACTTTAGAACGTAATAAACAGTTCAACGATGGCGATCTTGAAGTTCTCGTAAGCGTGGCAACGCAAGCTGGAATTGCTTTGGACAACGCACGATTGCACGACGATGCCCTAGCACAACAAGCCATTAAAAGAGACCTTGAGCTTGCTCAGCAGGTTCAGCTTGGATTTTTGCCGAGTTCAGGTCCAGAAATTGAAAACTACACATTCTTCGATTACTATCGCGCTGCAAATCACATTGGCGGTGACTATTATGATTACTTGGAACTTAAAAATGGGACGTTAGCAGTGATTGTGGCCGATGTGGTGGGTCACGGTGTCGCAGCGGCTCTGTTGATGTCGAAAGTCGCCGCGGAAACTAGGTTTTGTTTGGCGACTGAGCCGAATGCATCCGCAGCCATGAATCAACTCAACAACAATTTAAGTCGCTTAGGGCTTGATCGCTTTGTGACATTTTTGTTGGCAGTTCTGAATCCCCAAACGGATGAAGTGACGGTCGTTAACGCTGGTCATATGGCGCCAATTCATCGTCGAGCCGATGGGACAATTGAATTGGTGGGAGAGGACCTCGCCAATATTCCAATCGGGATAATGGAAGACGTTGAGTATGAGAGCTTTACGTTTAAGCTGCAGCCGGGCGATTCAATAACCATGTATACGGACGGATTAAATGAGGCGGCTAATCCAGAAGGCGAGTTGTTTACGATGGAAGCGATTGAGGAATTGGTACGAGCGCATCAAGAGCCAGCCCAACAACGGGGTGAGCGAATTCTTGAATCGATCACCACTTTTATGCAAGGCGAACAACCGGATGACGACATGTGTTTGGTTATCTTTGATCGAGACTAATTTCACCCGTCATACCTACTGTTGAATTGAATCGTGCTTTGGTATACTTTCGACGCAGGCATGCAAACATAGAACTTAGGCATCACTAGAAACTACTCTCAGGCGAAAGGAAACGCTGCAATGAGCGACCCTATTTTGGAAACTAATATTACTGGAATGTCACCGCGCCGCGGAAAAGTCCGCGATATGTATGATCTTGGTGATTCTTTACTGATGATTAGTACAGATCGTATTAGTGCTTTTGATTACGTGCTGCCGTCGGGGATTCCGGACAAAGGTCGTGTATTGACAACGATTAGTGAATTCTGGTTTGAGAAGCTTGGCATTGCGAATCATCTTTTGACGATGGATCTAACGACCATCGGTTTGCCAGAAGATACGGATATTGAATCATTAACAGGTCGCAGTATGGTCGTCAAAAAGTGTGAGGTCGTACCGATTGAATGTGTGGTTCGCGGTTATCTAGTTGGTTCAGGTTGGAAAGAATATCAAGCGTCCGGCACGGTATGTGGAATCGAATTACCTCCGGGCTTGCAGCAAGCATCTCAGTTAGAAACGCCCATTTTTACACCGGCTACAAAAGAAGAATCGGGCCACGACATCAACATCTCTTTTGAAAGAATGGTTGAAATTGTGGGAGAGGATACCGCCACGGAATTGCGAGATCGTAGTATGGCGATTTACCAACAAGGCGCTGAGTATGCTCGGGAGCGAGGCGTTATTATTGCGGATACAAAATTTGAATGGGGTTGGTTCGAAGAAGAATTGATCCTAATTGACGAAGTGCTGACTCCGGACAGTTCACGTTTCTGGCCGGCTGAAACCTACTGTGTCGGCGAATCTCCTCGGTCCTTTGATAAACAATTTGTCCGCGATTGGCTGGAAACAACGGATTGGGATAAAAACAGCCCTGCTCCGTCTTTGCCAGATGACATCGTAATGAACACTCGGGCAAAATATATCGAGGCCTATGAAGTCATTTCGGGCCGCGAATTTCCTTGGAAATAGTCGCCAGCTTCAGACATCGATGGCGCAGTAACCGTGAACTACAATTGTGCAAGTAGCGAGTTTTAATTGTTGCCTGTAGCTCGCTTGGTAATTAAGCTGAACGGTTTAATACCTCACATGTAATTCAAGCGAGAAAACGATGCGTGCTATTCCTGTTACTTGTTCCCTAGTTGTTTATCTGTTGGCTGGCATTGCTGGGGGTCAAGAGCGAGTTGCTTTTACGGACATTGAACAGGCCGGCGCGGATTATTCGTTTCAGGGCGAATATCAGGGCGTCGTTCGATTTGGGGGGAGGCCGGTTAAATCAAAGGCTGGTTTGCAAGTTATTGCTTTAGGCAACGGCAAGTTTCGCGGGAATCTGCTAGCTGGCGGATTGGCTGGAGCTGGATGGGACAACGCAACACAAATTGAGCTAAACGGGGTTCGGTCCAGGGAACAACTTACACTTAGTGGTGATATATTCACGGTTTTGATCGAGGCGGGTGTTGCCAACGTTACGTCGACACACTCCCACAGTAAATCATGGGGGCGACTCAAACGCGTTGTTCGACAGAGCGTAACCATGGGGATGCCGGCTCCGAAAGAGGCTGATGTTTTGTTTGCTGGAGAAGCGACGGAGCAATTGGTTGATGCCCGTATTACAGACGAAGGCTTGCTGATGGAAGGCGTGTTAACTCGACCAGTCGTCACTGATTTTCGTTTGCATTTGGAATTTCGCACTCCGTTTATGCCAAATTCGGTTGGGCAAGCCAGAGGTAATTCGGGAGTTTATATCCAACAGCGGTACGAAGTTCAAGTGCTGGATTCGTTTGGCTTAGCAGGAGTTCACAATGAATGCGGCGGCATTTACCGTCAGCGCCCACCTCAGATGAACATGGCGTTGCCCCCATTAGTTTGGCAAACCTATGATATTTACTTTCGAGCGGCGCGATTTTCAGATACGGATAAAAAAACGGAAAACGCTCGAATTACGATTTACCACAATGGCGTTGCGATTCACAGTAACTATGAATTGACATCGAAAACGGGAGCGGGAAAACCGGAAGGTCCACAAGCGATGCCGATATTGCTGCAGAATCACAGCGACCCCGTTAGATTTCGAAACTTCTGGTTGTATCACTTGCCTACGCAATAGTCGCGAAAGAGCAGATGAGATTTTTCTGGTTTTATCTTTACACCCCTTGGTTGCTCGCATCAATTGCGGGTTGGGCTTTTCAATGGTAAAATCACTGCCTTTAGTCCTCGTTTCGACATCCAAAGATTACTCCGCTTATGCATCGCGTCATTGACGATTGCTGGGAGTAAAATGGTGTGAGAAGAGGATGTTTTCTCCTCGAACGTGGTAGTGGTCAAATGGGCCAGATTCGCTTTCATACATCTTATGTGACCGACGCCGAGCAATACCGCTTGCGGCGTTGCTATATGGTGGGCATGGAGGGCATTGCTTGGGAACGCGAATTGCGTATTTCTGAAAATATGCTAGTTGTTGATCGGTCCATACACGAATCCGGAAAGCTGTTCGTTCCGTGGTTACGAGCGGACGGCGTCGAGGTCATTCTTGCGACTAGCAATCTGCGTGAACAAGAAGCGGCGTATCATCTTGAAGTCGAATTGGCACGCGGGACTCTAAATCGCCTGAGGAATTATTTGTCCGATCGCGATCAGTTCTTCGAACTTTCTGCTGCTTACCAAACTTTGCTGAATCAAACACAACAGTGTTTCTTGAACGCTGTGTTGTCGACCGACGATCAGGGAACTAGTCAACGCCATGCCGCGGATTCTATAGAATCTGCACTCGAGTTGATTGAACTTGTGCTACTAGAGGATGCAGGACATGCTGTTGAAGCTCGTTATCAAGCAGGTGGGGTCAAGCCGCTAATCGGTATAGAAATGCCGGTCGTTCCTCAGTCGGAGCAGTCGCAGCAGCAAATTGATGAAACCTTCAATACAGTAACAATTCCGTTTAATTGGCGCACATTGTCACCGGACACGGATAAATTCAATTTTGATGAAATCGACGGACCACTGAATTGGGCTATGCAACACGATAAAAGAATCATCGCTGGTCCACTGGTGCGATTGACCGACGACTCGATCCCCGAATGGATGTATCTATGGGAAAGTGATTTCACCGCATTTCAAAACTACCTCATGAGTTACGTGAGTGAAGTTATTCATCGCTATAAAGATCGGGTTCATGTTTGGCATTGTGCAGCCGGACTAAATTCGACGACGGGTTTGAGATTCTCGGAAGAACAAGTCGTCCGAATTGCGGTGGATGTCGTAGAGGCCATTCGACGCATTGATACCAGTACACCAATTGTGATGAGTTTTGATATGCCTTGGGGCGGATATGCCGCGGATCGTCGAACCGATCTGTCGCCGTTGCAATTTGCGGAGGCCCTGGTCCGCGGGGATATCGGATTAAATGGAATTGGGTTGGAGTTGAAATTTGGCGACGGAGACAATGATTGTGGGTTGTATGACTGTTTAGCAATCAATGCCTTGATGAATCGTTGGGCGCAATTGCAACTCCCATTGGTCTTAAGTGTTGCGACAGAAAATAATCACTTAGCAGCAGACGAACTGGACGGTAGTGCTGATAGCGTCGGTGCCGGTATGGGCTCGAAGGAAGTTGCCAATCTATTGATGGTACTTGCCAGTCAAGGTGCGACTCAGGCAATTCTCTGGAATCAACTAAGCGATACATCGGAGCGGCGAGCGGGACTTTATACCGTCGACGGACAACCCAAATCGATAATTAACGACATCCAACGATTGTGTAAAGAACAATTGGGGATTTAGGCTGTGGGAATAGCTGGCAGGTGTAAATCTGTGGAAACTTTAAAAACAAGCAAGCCCAACGGGTAGTATATTTTGTGGATAGCACTGGAGTTATTTGAAAGGTGCTGGCATAATCTGCTCGAGTCGAAACAATCGTTGTCTGCCTAAAAGGTCTTATGGAAAATATTACCAACAACCCAGTTGCGATAGCTGATTTGCAATGTGGTACGGATCAGCCGTTACTGCTAATTGCGGGTCCCTGTGTGATTGAGACGATGGATGCTACTCGGCGAATCGCCGATGTGTTGCAAGAGGCCACGGCTGACCTCCCTGTGCAATTCGTGTTCAAGGCATCTTTCGATAAGGCGAATCGAACGAGCATTCATTCCTTTCGCGGCCCGGGCTTAGATGCGGGCTTGGATATTTTAGGTCGTATTGCACAAGAAACCGGCTTGCCGGTGACCACGGATATCCACGAAGCAAGTCAAGCCGCTGCGGTTGCCGATGTTTGTGCAATGCTGCAGATCCCGGCTTTTCTCGCCCGACAAACCGACCTGCTGATTGCCGCTGCGCAAACCGGCAAACCGGTAAACGTAAAAAAAGGGCAGTTTTTATCACCCAGCGATATGTCTAACGTGATCATCAAACTGGCGCAAAGTGGCTGTGATGACGTGTTGCTGTGTGAACGTGGTACGTTCTTTGGCTATGGGCAATTAGTCAACGATATGCGCAGCTTGCCACAGATGCAACAATTTGGTGTGCCGGTTATCTTTGACGCAACGCACAGTGTACAGCAACCTGGTGGGCGAGGCGAAACCACTGGAGGGCAACGAGAAATGGTCGAACCACTTGCCCGGGCTGCCGTAGCAATGGGAGTAGACGGTCTGTTTATCGAAACACACCCCGACCCAGACGAATCTCCGAGCGATGGTCCGAACATGATTCCACTAAATGACATGAAAACTCTGCTGCAACGACTCACCAAGATTCGTGCATGTGTCGATACTTTATAAAGGTACTGATGCCAACACTTCAGAGATGGAAATTCTATGATTGCTGAAAATAGTTATCTTTCACTAATTGTCGCCCTCGTGATAATCGTCGGGTGTCGCGATCGCTCTCAAGTGACCGTCTCGGATATTCGGCCAAGAGAATCTAATTCTGATCACTTGCAACAAGCCTTGCAGATAATTGACGGCCTAGATCTCGCTGATTTTAATCAAGCGACTACCACGAGTGTCTTTAACTTCAATCTCTGGTCTAAGCTACATGACGATGATCCTCAATGGGTTACGCCGTCGCTAATAAACACGGTTCCAACTGAACTAGCAAGCACCGGATTAGTACAAGCGATTGGTGGCAAGCAGTTCATCCCATTGGATATTAATTATTTACATGAAACGAGTTGGTTGCATGATATTTCCCAGTGGGTTGTAGCGGATGATTTGCCACACCGGATGTTTTGGGAGTCCTATAAGCCAACCGTTGCTGATGAAGTTGCTAGTGAGGAATTGACCAAGGTACTCAAGTTGTTTGACTGGACGGTACGAAACATACAGCTTGCACCTTTGCTGGACTATCCGACGATTCCTGCCACGGAACAATCAGGCAAGGTATCCCCTCAACTTGGCTTGCCCGGACCTGGCTATAGCCGCACCAACCGTGATGTCCTGACGCTGGGCGTTGGTGACTGGTGGCAACGTGCACGGATTTTTGTGCTACTCGCGCGGCAGCAAGGCATCGATGTCGTATTGTTAGGATTGCCAGCTGAGTTTGGCGAGAGAAATCAACCATGGCTAACTGCAGCAATCATTGACAAGGAACTTTACTTGTTTGATTTGAACAAAGGGTTGCCGGTATTGAATGCAGACAAGACTGAAATTGTGACGCTGAAGCAACTCAAAGAAAATGTCAATTTCGCACAAACACAATTACCAGCTGCCCACCAACAGCAACCACAGGAAACTCTTGACGGATTGGTGGGGTTGATTGAAGCGGATGTTGTTGCCGTTTCGCATCGCATGGCGATTTTGGAAAAATATCTCACAGGTGAGCGTCAAATGGTTTTGACCGTGGCGCCGAGCATTATTTCTTTGCGGTTGAGAACGGAGCATCAAATCAATCGATCAAAAATTTGGCTACCTATTTATGAAGGGTATTTATTTGAAGCGGCGTTGCATGAGAAACTTGTTGCTCAAGATTCGACCGCGATGGAGTTCGTTAGTTCAACGCGAAATCATTCGTTGTTTCGCGAAGTTCCTCAATTGCGGGAAGGTCGTTTTAAATTATTACGAGGTGATTTTGATAACGATGAATCCAGTGCAGGCGCCCAAGGTGAAAGCGGTGCCAAGGCGTTGATGATGGCATCACGTATTCCGACGAAGATAATTGAAGAACTGCCAGAAAACGAAGGTATTCAACAATCTCTCGGGCTGGTAAAGCCCGCTAACACACCAGCTTTGTTGTGGCGGCAAGTATTATTGAACAAGCAAAAAGTATTCGTGCGAGCTAAGAATTACGCGAGCTTTTATATCGCTATGATTCATATGGAACAGGGGCACTATCAGGATGCGATCGATTGGTTTGAACAAAGAACGCTAATAAATGAAGCTGATGATACCGCCGACGCAGCAGGCAAAGAAGAACTCCCGTCAGTTCCCCCGACTAGAAATAACAATTCTCCCGCTGAACAGCCCACAATCAATATTCAGGATCTTCTCTCCGGTAATTCTCCTGCCACCCGAGTCGCTGTGGATATATCGTTGACTCGGTCTGCCTTTCAGGATTTAGCACTATATAATCTCGCTCGGTGTTACGCGGCTTTGGGTCAGCAAGCAACGGCTGCCGAGTTGCTACAAAATTCTGAGTCTGAACAACAGACTGGTGACCAACAGTTATCCATGTTGTTGCAAGAATAGAGTCGCAGATTACGCGTCTTGGTCTTCTAGGAATGTTTGCGGCACGAGTAGTCGCATGCGACCAAGTATTGTTGTTACGGTGATGGGCAACGATGTGCAGGGGTCACCGTCAATTTGAACAACAACTCGATCTTGAGTGTCGGCATGGATTCTGAACGACTTTGCCTGCAACGCAACGTATTCGTTGCTGCGAGGATGAGTAGACCACCAAAGCTGCCAGAAATATTTTAATCCGTGTAGGAATCCTGGTTTGACGAATCCACAAGCGTCAAGTTTGCCGTCGGTGGGGTCGGCCTCAGGCGCTATTATCAGCTTTAGGGCGTATCGGCGAATGTTCATGACGAATAGAAAACGAGCGTCAAATTGATTGTGTTCATCAGCAAGGTCCTGAACATACATTTTGGGATATCGGTACTTCCAGACGGCGGTCAGGACTGGAATGAAATAGGAGAATTTGGTGATATGGCCTTTCCGACGATTCGCTAATCGCTCGGCTATATCACCGTCAAAACCACACCCGACCATCAGGGCAAACAAAAATTTCTCGCCCGCCTCATTGGTGACTTGTCCGGCATCCATCGGAAGAACTTGTCCTCGCTCAATCAAGTCAGCGACGAACTCGGGATCAGCTTTTATCCCGAGGTATTTAGCAAGCACATTTTCAGTGCCTTGCGGAAAGATGCAGATATTAGTTTCTTTGCTTAGGCTGTTAAGTAACAGTGATAATGTGCCATCGCCGCCAACGCTGATAACGGTACGTAGTTCGCCACTAGCTTGTTTTTCCGCTGCGATAAGCTGGATCTGATCGATGTCGGTCTCAATGACCGCTTGAAAGCCACGATCGTCCAATATAGTAGCGAGTTTCTTTGCCAATTGACCGCTGCAACCGCGGCCTGCTTTGGGGTTGAGCGAAATCAATACGAATCGAGCCGCAGGGTCAATTGATTGTGCTGTACGTGTCGTCATTTAAGCTGTGAAATTTGGTTTAATGCACGAATAGAGGAGCAAGCTAACGGAATAAAGTGTATGAAAGTGAATGTGTTTAATATGAACACATGTCCGTTTATACCACATATTTGCTGGTGATTGTTTTATGGGCTTGGGTAGTAAAGGGGAGATTATTTACAGCACCTAGATATGCCTAAAACACCGGTTTCTCGGTGTTTTAGGCGTTTTTCGGCCAATGATCGTCGCTCGATTTGGAAGATTTATGGTACGTCGGTTTTTTTTGGCATGGGACGTGCATTTAGATATCTTTTGTTAGCTTGTTGCTGACAAAAAATCTTGCAATGATCCGATTTGATTGTTTTGAAACGGGTTAACAGTGAGATTGTTCAAACACGCGAGGTTTGGGCGCTCAATTTACTGGTTTGAGTTTTAGTTGCCCCTGGCTCATCCAGTTGACTGACATTGTCGTTAGTCGGTGCCCAAACCTCGTTCTTTTTACGCGCGGCAATATATTGCGTATACGACCGGGGAAAACTACTTCCCGACTGCTCCATGGCGATACGATTTATTGTCGACGAATAGGTGTGACGGATCAATTTCCATTGCGGAACACGCCAAAGGCCCAATTCTTTAGATGTTTATTTTATAGTACGCGTTTTAACACCGTTGACGAGTTTAAAGCGGTATTCTAAAGTGGTGGTTTCCCCTGCATAAATGGGATGTTGCCAGCGTAGCTTCAATTGGCAGAGCACCGCATTCGTAATGCGGGGGTTACGGGTTCGATTCCCGTCGCTGGCTCTGTCGCGAGCCGCACGTTAGCATTAAAAAGATACTTTACAGGAGTTTCCTTCCATGGCAATGATTACGGATTTTGATATTAAGTCCCTAGTTTGTGACAATTCCAGCTTTGGCCCCAACGAGATCAAAATGATTTCAGGTGCCATAACCGAAGATTTTTCACAGTATGCCATTTTGCGAGACGCAGTTGCTGAGCTTGAAATTGGTGAAGATTTAACACCCGCTAGCACAGTGCGTCTGGGTGTTTGTTATTATTTGCTAGGTCGATTTAGCCGCGCGATCGAAACATTGGCAGAATCTGACAAGGGCGCTCTTTCATATTTTTACATTGGACGCAGTCATTTTGCGTTGGAAGATAACCTAGCGGCAATTGAAAATTATGATTTGGCAGAACGATTTGGTTATGACCGAGGTATTTGTGTCTTAGCCAAGGTTGAAGCGTTACGAAACAGTGGCGACTTTGATGGCGCTTTACAAGGCTTAGAGTCGCTCGATGGTGCCATCATGCAAGAAGCGGACTACGCTTATCAATATGGTGAAACGGTTGCTACGAGCCGCGGTGCTTCTGAGTTAGTAGTCGAATGGTTTGAACGAGCCGTGAAAGCGGATGATACCCATGCCGGCGCATTGTTTGGGTTGGCCCGTGAAAACGATCGCCGAGGAAATGATGAAGTCGCCATGGATTATTATCGCCGCAGTTCAATGTCATTCCCTTCACACGTTGGTTCCTTGCTAAACTTAGGCTTGCTGTATGAAGATCACGCACAATATGATCGTGCTCAACAATGTTACCGCCGCATATTGGAAGTATTTCCTACCCACCCCAAAGCGTCATTGTTTTTGAAGGATGCAGAAGCCTCGGATGACCAGTTCTTTGATCTTGAAGCTGAAAAAGCACAAGATCGAATGTCGCAAATATTGAACATACCGGTTACTGATTTTGAACTTTCGGTTCGCAGTCGTAATTGCCTTGTCAACATGGGTGTTGAATCTCTAGGTGACTTAGCACGAACGAGCGAGCAGGAACTACTTGGCAGTAAGAACTTCGGGGAAACCTCGCTGATTGAAATTCGGGATATGCTCACTTCCAAAGGCTTGTCCTTAGGTCAGCTGGCACACGAGGGACGTCCTGAACCGACTGTCGATCGCAGTCAGCTCTCGCCAGAAGAAGCAGCCGTATACGATCGTCCAATATCAGATTTGAATTTGTCGGTGCGTGCACGTAAATGCATGGTTCGCTTGCGTATGAACACCATTGGCGAGTTACTTCGCAAGACGGGCGATGAAATGCTTGAATGCAAGAATTTCGGTGTCACAAGTTTGAATGAAGTGCGTGAAAAACTTGAAATTCACGGCTTGAAACTTCGTGGCGATTGATCCCGCTTAAGCCAGTGGAGATTATTCTTTGGACTGCAGTTTTTCGGTTCTTCTGTATATTTCGGTGGCAGAAACCACTTGCGCTATCAAGATGAATTATGACTTCACCTGAAACCACAAGTTCTGATAGCGTTAGCCCTGTTGGTTTTAGTTTCGAAGTATTGACGCAAGACAAAAAGAGTGCCGCGCGGCGCAGTGTCTTAACCACTCCTCATGGCTGCGTGCAGTTGCCGACATTTATGCCCGTGGGGACGCAGGCAACGGTCAAGGGGTTAGCGATTGATCAAGTGCGGGCAACTGGCGCTGAAATTCTGCTGGCAAATACGTATCACTTGTCTTTGCGACCTGGTGAAGATATTGTCGCACAACTAGGCGGCCTACACGCCATGACGCAATGGCAGGGTCCGATTCTTACGGATAGCGGCGGCTTTCAGCTTTTCTCATTAGCAAAAATGTGCCAAGTGACCGAACAAGGTGCAATTTTCAAATCGCATATCGACGGTTCCACACTGGAGTTAACGCCGGAAAAATCAATTCAAATCCAAGAAACATTAGGGTCTGATATTGCGATGGTCTTGGACCACTTGGTTGCCTTGCCTAACGAAAAATCAGTGATCAAGGCAGCCTGTGAGCGTTCGATACGCTGGGCACAACGTTGTCAACTCGCAGCAAGTAGTACACAGCAAATTCAATTTGCGATCGTGCAAGGAGGCTTAGACGAAACACTGAGAGTATGGTGTGCTGAAGAATTGGCAGCATTGGATTTCTTTGGGTATGCAGTCGGTGGATTGAGTGTGGGTGAGCCTCCAGCAGAGATGTATCGGATATTGGATGCTACCTGCCCTGCTCTGCCAATTGACCGCCCGCGTTATCTAATGGGAGTCGGACGTCCGCAAGATTTACTCGAGGGCATTCGTCGTGGCATCGATATGTTTGATTGCGTAATGCCAACGCGGAATGGACGCAATGCGTTGGCATTCACCGATCAAGGGCCAATTAAGCTGCGTAACGCCAAGCACCGTACGGATACATCTCCAATAGAATCCGATTGTCCTTGTTTGGGGTGCCGACATAGTCGTGGGTATATTCGCCATTTATTTCAGAGTGGTGAGATGTTGGGTCCGATTTTGCTGTCACATCACAACTTGACGTATTATCAACGATTGATGACAGCTGCTCGCGAAGCGATCGAAGCGGATGAATTTGAGGCCTTTTACCAAAAAAAAATGGCTGCTTGGGGATAACTCTAAGAACTTCCCTCCAGAATGGGTGAAATATAGAAAAAACTCGCTAAAAGGAGGGAATCGCATCGCTGCAATGATTGCTCTCCCTTGTCGGTAATTACCAATGAATCTAAGATACTCGGATAGCGCAAATGTGCGTTTTTTCGTATGGGATTGTTGATTTTCATCAAGCGGTGGCAATGACGTTGCTATGGATTGCTTGTAGCGAGATTCAACAACTTCACTTTTTGTTGATTACTAGGTTTTGATTAGCCACTGCTAGTGAATATTGGGCACACGATAATGATATTGACGTTAAAACTTCTCGCTTTTGATTTACATTGGTTTCTAGTCGGACAAGCGTTAGATGGCGAAGCTAAACCGGGCGTTGAAAATGGCGCAGAGGCTCCGGCGGACAACACGTCCTTTATGATCATGATGTTTGGCATGTTAGCCGTGTTCTACTTTATGATGTTCCGCCGGTCGCGTAAACGAAAGCAGCAACAATCACAAAAAATGGGTGATCTCAAAATGTATTGTGAAATCACGACCATTGGTGGATTGTGTGGGACGGTCGTTAATATCGAAGATACGACTGACGATAAAGGCAATGAATCGGTAAGTCATGTCACCATTGAAACCGATTCAGAAACACAATCGCGGATACGAATCGTTCGTGAAGCGATCGGTCAAATTGTAAGTAACGATGACGACACGGCGGATGAGAAATAAATTATTAGCTTTGATATAAGTAAGCGACATACATAAAAACAACTATTGAACCGGAACAGATTGAAATGAATCTTTTGGCAACTTTAGCGTCCTTTTTAACTCCTCTGCTGGGTCTTGCAGATGGTGCAGAAGACAACGAAACCAACGCAGTGATTGTGTTTGCATTAGCTCTCCTCGGAGCTGTGTTAGTTAACATCGGTCAACACAAGGCGATCAGTGCTAGGGTCAAAAGTGTGGCTAAGGTTAGCGACCCTAACTGGGGTGCGATGTTCGGCACTTTTGTGTTTGGCTTGTTGCTGGGTGGACTACCGAATTTGTTTGCAGAATTCAGTGCTCAACCAGCATTTCGATATATTGGATTAATCATTGCTGTGTTCAGTGGATTGTATCTAATTTCGCGCACCATTACGGAAAACCGTCGTATCAACGCCCCAGAACAATCTTGGCGTTTGGCGATTGTTGCAACGAGTGTCATTTTTGGCGTGCTGTATTGTAACACCGCTTACAATACGGGCCTTATCAAGGGCGGTGTCGACCTGTCTGGTGGCGTTAATCTGATCTATGCGATCGATTTTGATTCCGTTAACGATGCTGATGGCCCTGCTGATAGGTTATCCGATAGCGATATGGATGCCCTGCTGAGTGCTTTAGGTCGTCGCTTGAATCCTAGTGGTGCTAAGGAATTGGTATTACGTTCCTATGGTAACAGCACCCATGTCGAAATCGTTGTACCCTACGCAGATACCGATGAAATCACGCATCTTAAAGAGGTTATTACCAATACTGGTGCATTGGAATTTTTGATTTTGGCGAACGCCAGCAAACATTCTAAACTGCACACTCAGGCAGAATCTGCCGTTGAGTTGAAGACCAATCTTGTTGTGGCTGCGGACGATCGTACCGAGGTATTGGGAACATGGGTGGCAGTCTCCAAAAATAAAGATGGTATCTATGAATACAACGCATCTGGCGGTTCGCTCATTCGACGTATTACCTATGTAGATGGTGAAGATGAAAAACGCATTCTCGTGGACGGGGAAGCATTTTCAAGCTCGCCGCAAGAAACGGCTGTCCGTGCAGCGTTTATGTTTGTTGAATCAGATGTGTTGTTTTCACAACAAGTTCAAGCCGTTGGTGTTACCAACATCGAAGTATTGATGGTTGCACCGCCTGAAACTGAACGTACAACCGGTGATGACCTAGCTAGTGTTCGCTCTGATATTGACACCCAAACTGGTTCACCGTGCGTGTCATTTACGATGAACAGTGCTGGATCACGTAAGTTTGGAACCTTTACCGGTAATAACACTAGTAACTTGCTAGGAATCGTACTCGACCATGAATTGCTATCCGCCGCCACCATCAATTCTCGGATTTCCGTTAGCGGTCAAATTACGGGTAAGTTTTCTCGAACGGACGTTGATAAAATAGTCGGAATATTACGAGCTGGGAAGCTACCGGGCACCTTAACTAAGGAACCCGAAAGTGAGAACAAAATGGGTGCTACCTTAGGTGCTGCCACGATCGACGCTGGAACGACAGCAATCATCATTTCGTTCG
>CAWVZW010000055.1:0-23736 GCA_963934735.1 uncultured Planctomycetaceae bacterium | reverse complement strand
TCACTTAGACTATCAAACATGCAGTATTCACCTAAAGATAAGTTTGCAAATCAAAGCACAACATGTGCTGATTTTGAGATTCGAATGAATTCCGTATTCTACAATCGACATTGAAACCTTGCAAACCAGGAGAGCGGCTTAAAAGGCTGCTGGCGAGTGTGTCAGCGTCACCGGCTTGGTAGTACCGGATTCGGATACAACCAGTGGAATTGCAAAAACGACTGATGCAACTTTACACAATCCGTTTTCATTATCTTGGCAATAATAATAATCCATTGAGACAGTCAGCACATCTTCACCAACACCGCTGACAGGGACTTCGACAACAAATTCATTCGTTGGTGTGTCGATGTGCACTTTATTATTATTTCCAATCTTCAGCGGTCCGCCGTCAGCTGTGTCTTGAACATAATAAACTTGCGGCGCTTGCGGATTCATCTTCCATCCAAGAGGTAATTTGAGGGAAACGGCCAATTTGACCTTACCATCGACAGCTTGCACATTGGCACTACGCACGGGAATTCGAACTGCTGCCGTAAATTCTGGCACTACTTCCACTTTTTCAGGCGGCTCTAACCCAGGAAAATCTAACGTAGCAATTTTGAACGTTCCTAATTCAATCGTTCGGATTTTGTGATTGTTGGTATCGGCGACAAATAATGTATTGCCAGCGATTGTAATACCTGAGGGTTCGTCAAACTCACCCTTAACATTTCCGGCGATCGTTTTAGTAGTCCCTGTCGCGGCGTCGACGACTTTAATTTTGTCGTTGTAGGTGTCCGTAATATAGATATTCCCTTCGTGATACTGCACGCCAAGCACATGTTGCAGCTTCACTTTTTCCTTAGGTCCATCTTGATCGCCAAAATAAAACAGTCGTCCACGCGGCAATCCACTGGTACCCACCACCGTCATCACCGACTTGCCGCGATCAAAAGGTACGCCTCGAATCGAACTGCCTTCGCTGTCGGCGATATATAGATACTCCCCATCAGACGTCAGCCCGGAAGGTTGTGCAAAAGAGCTTGAGCCCAAAGCGTAGGGAAGATTAGGCAACAGCGGCCCATCAACAATATCCTCGCGGCCATTACCGGCGTAGGGTCCAATGATTGATTCATCAAGCGGCATCCGCCAAATTTGATGAGGCCCGGCCATCGCAATAAACAAATCCGTGTTGTGCACCCACAAGGCCCACGGACTATTGATAGCGGTAGACTTAGGCTTACCAAACCACGGGCGCGATTGTTTTGACGGAGTCGATCCAGGAAACGCATTCTGACCTTGTTTTCCAATTCCCGCGATCGTCGTTACCCGTTTCGATTCGAGGTTAATCTTGCGGATCATATGATTCTCAACATCAGCTACATACAAAGTGTTTTCATGCAGCGCAAGACCCTGCGGATGATCAAACGTCGCGATGTCGTAACCACCGTTCGCCCGCCCGACGGAACCGGTACCAATAATATCTTGAACGTTACCTTCGAAATCAGAAATGACAATCCGGTTGTGACTACTATCTGTGACAAATAATCGCTGCGAGGCCTCATCCGCTAGCACTTTCCCCGGGTACTTCAACGGAGTCGGCTCAACTGTAAATTGTTCCAATTCAAAACGCAGGGGTGTTTTGTCAATCAACTTATTGTTGGCATAATAAGGCATGTTCTTTTTGAAGAACGCATCGAGCGCCTCAAAAGTAATTTCGCCTCCATTTTTTGCAACAAAATATCCTTCCGGATCAATCACAATCAACGTCGGCCAACTTTGCACACCGAACAGATTCCACAACTTGTGATCTGCATCATTAATAACTGGGTGCCGAATGTCATGGCGAATTATCGCATCACGAATATTTTCCGTATCCTTCTCTTCATCAAACTTTGCCGAATGAACACCGATCACAACAATTTCATCCGGATAAGCTTCTTCAAGCTTTCGTAAATTCGGAAGAATATGGTGGCAATTGATACAACAATACGTCCAAAAATCCAAGATGACGAACTTGCCCCGCAAGTCGCGTTTATTCAATGGACCGGTATTGAGCCAATCCATATCCTTTGGAAACATCATCGAATCCGGAATTGGTATTCGCTGCGTAAAGGGATTCCGTGCTTGATAAACGACTGTTTGTAGCGGTTCGGTGAACCCGAGGTCCTCCGCCGTTGCCGTTGGTTTCGATTCCTCGCAACCACTCAGCAACACGATAAACAAACATGTCGCCAAGACAATATGCGGCAACCGACTTAAACGGGACATCTGCATGATCCAATCCTCTTATAATCTTATAAATTTACTGTTGCCTTTATTATATAACATTTACATGTAGTTTTCTTGAACAGCAATTCGATTTTCATTTGCTGAGACAATCTAAACTCATGGTCCCGTGGTGGTTTCATTTACAATTGTAGAATATGTTTTCTGCTATAATCCCGAACACAACATCGTTTTATTCATTTAGCCCTACAAATAACCACCGTGCCTTCACTTGAAAAACACAATTGGATTCGCAATCAATGCACACTGACAGTGTTCGCGGCTTGTCTCAGTCTTTCCACGCTCTCAGCCCAGGGCCAAGACTGGGCCAAAAAGATGTTCGCGACACTCGAGCACGATTTCGGTACGGTGGCCCGCAACTCCAATCAAGAATTTCGCTTCGAGATAACCAATCTATACAAAGAAGAAGTTCACATTGCCAGTGTACGAGCAAGTTGCGGGTGTACGATTCCCAAAATCGAAACGGCAACGCTTAAAAGCTTTGAAAAGGGGGCCATTCTAACGACTTACAACACTAAGAGTTTTGTGGGACAACGCGGTGCCACGGTTACGGTTACCATCGACAAACCGTTTTTTGCGGAAATCCAGCTTCAAGTCGCAGGCTTCATACGCAGTGACATCGTGTTCACCCCCAACAGCCTTGAATTTGGCGAGTTTCAATTGAGCAGCAAACCCAAGAAGGAATTTAACGTCCAATACGCTGGCCGCACGGACTGGAGCATTACGGACGTCCGCAGTAAGCAAGCGTATTACAACGTAGAAATACTCGAAAGGACGGTGCTTGCTGGTGGAGTCGAATATCGCATGGCCGTTGAAGTCAAAGACAACGTCCCGGTGGGATATCTAAAAGATTATTTGATTATCGTCACCAACGATCCCTTAAATCGCGAAATCCAATTACCGCTCTCAGGTAAGGCATCAGCCCCGGTCACACTGAGCCCGGCAGCACTGCTTCTGGGCATATTATCGCCAGCGGACTCCATTGAAAAACGCCTCATCCTCCGCGGCACGGAATCCTTTAGTATCACGTCAATCACATGCAACCATACTGGCGTTTCATTCGAAAGCGGCTCCAAAACAGCAACGGATTCAACCGCACCTGCACCCAAACAACTACACATCATTCCCGTGTCCTTTCAAGCCGGTTCCACAGCGGAAAAAATACAGGCAACGATAACGGTCGAAGTCAAACTGGAAAGCGGTCAGGCTATTGTTCTGACCTGCCCGCTGTCGGCGACGGTGGAATAGCTTCTTCGAGTTTCCGCATGACGGCCAGAACCAAATGCTCTTGCCACGGCAACGCTGCTACTTGGACCCCCACCGGTAAACCGACACTACCTGTTTCCGTTGCAATTGCCTTGCGTACGACGCTATCACGTACCCGCTCTCGATCGGATTCTTCCCCCTCAGCGATGACGGACCACGGCACCATTCCGGCGGGACCTCCAACAAGATTATGCAAGAAGCTATAACTGGCAGCGGGAATCAAATCGACACCGTCGTCATGCAACATCGCAGGCAAAGCGAAACAAGGACTCAGCAACACATTGACATTCTGTTTTTGCATAGCTCGGGTAAACTGCCGCCGATACCGATTCATAGCATCGATCAGCAACCAATACCATTTCGCAGACATACCCCCAGTCGAGGAAACCAATCGCGCTTGGTACTGTTCGCCAAACATCCTTAAAATAGCGGCAATAAAGGGCCGCAGAATCCGCGGGATCCCAGTCGCTTTTGCCAATCGCGCAAACGGTTTGTGCACTCGTCCGCCTTTCAGTACATGGCGAATTTGAAAACCACCATCGGCGGTCATCGCTCCCATGTACAACTTGACCATTGATTCAGCATTCGGCACTTCAAAGGGAACCACTTCCACACCCAGTTTTTCCAATGCAGCGCCCGCTTCTTGGACACTGCGACGAATCGCTGGTGAAGCGGCAAAGAAACCATCGTCTTGAATAATCCCAATTTTAATTTGGGCATCAGCGCACCCAAGGTCAGCGGGCAAGTCACGTCGCCCCACTGGCGCCTGTCCCAAATCCTTAACGGTATGCACATCGCCGATGAGGACATCCAACATACGGATTAGATCATCTACACAATGTCCCATGGGACCTGGTTGAGCGAGCATTGCTTCCATGCCTCGCATGTTACCTCGACTGCTGTTACGTGGTAAAAGACCATTGGTTGGCTTCAAAGAAAAGATGCCGCAAAAATGAGCGGGCACTCGCAAGCTACCGCCGAGGTCATTACCCAGTCCCAATACACTTCCGCCGGCGGCCAACATCGCTGCTTCACCTCCGGAACTGCCGCCTGGAGTCCGTGTCGTGTCCCACGGATTGTTAGTCCTGCCATACACCGGATTGACACTTTCATGCCACAACATTGTCTGAGGGATATTAGTTTTACACATCACGATAGCTCCCGCTTCCCGCAAGCGTCTTACCAACGGCCCATCTTCAGTGGACGGTTTTCCCACAAATCGGTCCAACCCAATCGTGCAATCGGTACCGGCCACAAAGAAGCATTCCTTGATGGAGATCGGTACGCCGTGTAGTGGTCCGGCCGTTTTTCCTTCAGCTTGCAATGCATCTAATCGTTGCGCATCGAGCCGCGCCTGATCAAAACAATCAATGACCATCGCATTCAAGTCACCATTGAATTGTTCAATTCGAGCAATCGTCTGCTCGACACAACTTGCAGCGTTATATTCACCACGCTGGACTTGAACGGCAATTTCATGCGCCAACAAAGCAGGGCGCTCAACCCATTGTCGTGATGTGTTCATGTGGACTTAGCCTTTCAGCGGTTCATCGCTGAACATGCGGCACTAGATTATTGCCCTGCATCTGCGACGTTAACCGACAATGGCAGATAAGTACCGAGCACAACCACACTTTCGCTTAAGCCTAGATAATTCTGCAATACACGGCGCGGTTGGGTTACCAAACTGCCAACGATTAAATAAGTTTGGTCCGGCTCAAAATCAGGTGCAAGTTGCGGTGAAAAAACCAACGGCATTTTTGTGTCCGATTCACTGAGTGTCATCTCGGCTTGCCGATAGCCGTTGACATTTGTTGTGGCGGCAACGGTCGCGGTAAAAACTGCACCTTGAATCTCTTCTGTGGGATTTTCCGCAGTCTTAATGAACTCGAAATCAATAACATCGAGCATTGCTTGATTTGTTGCCGACTCCTGAAAAAAAGCAAATATCTCACCCATAACACCGGTCGTTGTTTCATCGCTTGAATCATAAAACGTAAAACTTACCGCCAGTTGCCCTAGAAACCAAGCCAAGTTTCCGTTTTCGAGATGCCGTTGTTTGTCACCGATATCCGTTGGTCGTCCACTCCATTGTTTAGATTGCTTTTGAGCTCGCTGTAACATCACTTCTAACACCGCCGTACGATAGGTCGCTGCCCCACGGACGTAATCCGTAGGTGAAAGCGGAATCGGTTTATTAACGATTTCATCCGGTTTCCCATTACTAAGCTCATCCAGCGTTGGGTTAGCAGGTGTCGAATTGGGGCCATCCATTTGTCGTGCGTTCTCATTATCCAGCGCCGAACGATTACGCGCATTCGAATCAAAATTATCGAACTTTCCTGCGGGATCAAATTCGGGATTGTTGTTAGGCTCGAAATCCGATTTTTTCGCAGGAACCTCAACGGAGTTCTCCTCTAAGGAATCACGGAACCGTGCGGGTACCACCCATTTAACCGCTGCGTACGAGGAAAGCTTGGGGCCCAAGTCGAGCGGATCTTGCGGGCCCCAAGGCCAATACCACAAGGCAAGTTGTGCTAATGGTAGCGCTAACAACCCACCAAATACAATTTGTATTACACTACGTAAACCACCACCTTTAGATGCTCGTCGATCTGAACTACGGACGGAGGTAGCCCGTACTGATGGCTCTTCGCCATCCAGGGAAAAATCCTCAACTTGGTCACTCAAGGCCTCGAGCGAGAACCCATCATCTGATGACTCTGTGGATTGTTCATCGCTCGCAACATCTTCAGCGTCTTGTGCCTCGGGATCGTCCACCACTATCAAAGTGGGCGGAACCGATTCGAGCAACTTAGCCAAACCAAATTCAGCCTCACACAAAGGACACTGGACTTTCGCGGCCTGACTCGCGCTGGGCAAGGTTACCTTTTCTTCACACTCCGGACAAAATGCCGTCGTCATATACTATCCCTTATTCCCAATTACGTTTTCTTGCTAATCTAAGTTGTTAATCATTCTTACAGATCAAAGCTGATTCTCACAGTTTAAACTTGGTTGATTCACCTCTGTGTACACTCGTTTGATCCAGCCATAAGTTAAATAATAGTCTGATAGGCTCTTTTATTGCGACTTTAATATTAAACCCAACCAAGGTTTCAACCATTATATCTTATAAAGTGGCCCCAGTTTCGCCCTTAGCTGATCCACTAGATACTGATGATTAAGCGGCTCACCGGTAACTTCTTGAACCAATTCTGCGGCGGAGCAACTGCGACCTACGCGATGAATTTTTTCACCGACCCATTCCTTCAGCGGCAAGTATTCACCGCGGCGGAACATCTCATCCAAGCCACCTAATTCGTCATCGGCTTTGGCAAAGAATTGGGCCGCATAGAGATTACCCAATGAATAAGTTGGGAAATACCCAATAAGCCCTGCGCTCCAGTGTACATCCTGCATCACTCCGTCTGCATTATTAGGAGGCGAAATCCCCAAATATTGCTGGTATTTCGCATTCCAAGCGTCGGGTAAATCAGCGGCATTTATTTCTCCATCAAGCATCTCTTGTTCTAATTCAAAGCGAATAATGATATGCAGATTATAAGTCAGCTCATCCGCTTCGACACGAATCAGCGATGGTTCGACGCGGTTAATGGCGAAATAGAAATCGTCAAAAGCAACTTCCCCCAGAGCTTCACTGAAAGTTTGCTGGGCAGCGCCATACCAATGTTCCCAAAATGGCCGTCCCCGCCCAACTTGATTCTCCCACATACGCGACTGCGACTCATGAATCCCTAGCGATAAATAACTACCTGGTCCCAAGCCGTAATAGTCTTTTCGTAATCCTTGGTCATAAATTCCATGTCCCGCTTCGTGCAGAATTCCGAAAAATGCCATGTTAAAGAAATTCTCATCGTACCGCGTCGTAATGCGACAATCATCCGGCCCAGCTTCAGTACAAAAAGGATGATGCGTTACATCAAGACGCCCTCGGTCAAACTCAAACCCAATCGCTGTGGCTGCCCGTGTACCGAACTGCGTTTGACTATCGACGGGATATTTTCTCGTCAACAACGACGCATCTGGAACCTCAGAACTTCCTTGAATCGCATCGAGCAAGGGCATCAGGTCTTTCCTCAGTGCCTCGAGAGTCTCCCGCACGCGAAACGTTTTTTCATCCGGCTCAAAGTCATCCAACAGCGCGTCATAGCGGCAATCGTCAAATCCAATCGCATCAGCTTGCTCCCGTTTGAGCTTAAAAGTCGTTTCCAAGAACGGCAAGAATGTCGCAAAGTCATCGTTCTTCCGCGCCTCAACCCAAGCGTGCTGCCCATCATTTTCTGCACGTGTTAATGCTTCTACTAAATCTGCTGGCAGTTTAACTTCTTTGTCATAAATACGTTTCGCTTCACGAATAACTGTTGCAGAGTCACTCCGCGGATCTGCGGTAAAATCTGAATCGACGAGTTCCGCCAGCCAATCTCCGACCCGCGGATCGGTTCGCTTTTGATGCAACAAATTGGACAGATAGGCTTGCTGGTCCGAACGATACCCCGCGCCACCGCTGGGTAACATGCAACGCGCATCCCAATCTAACAATGCACCGATCGAGCCAAGCACCGCAATCTCGCGAAAATGCTCACATAGTTGGTCATAAGTTTCACTCAAGGCGAATCTCCTCGTCTAACTATCCGTTAAATATCAAGTCGTAACCGATTATAAAAATCGCTGCGTCGACAAGCGCATGACTAGCCCAAACCGCATAAAAATTATCGCTGCGATTGTAGAGCCAAGCCCATACACTGCCCCCGACCGCCACGCATAACGAAAAACTCCAAGCCAGCGGTGAAGTGAGGCCAAAAAACACGACCATTAAGATAACATGATGCGACATGAAGGCAATGCTCGAGAAAGCTATAGCTCGGTATTCTCCAATTTGAGTTCGCAATCGCTTAAAAACAAACCAACGCCAATAATACTCTTCCATGCCTGAGTGAATCAAACAGTAGAACACAGAAAACGCACCGTAAGCCCAGACACTCGTTAACCCAAATCCTTGTACCTTGGCTTGAACTTTGCCACGCAATAAGTAGTAAGGAAGCGTGCCCTTGAGAAATCCAAAATAGATAACCATTGCAGCGCCGATTATGACGACACCGAAGCCTACGCCCAATCCAAAAGCCGGTTTCTTCCACTGGGGTAATGACAACGATTCACGACACACTAAGAAGACAAACACCGCTGGAAACGCAAACTGAATCAGCTTCAGATTACTAAACACCCAGTTCTGCAAACCCGTTTCCTCACCATTGAGCAGTACAAAATAAATCGCGGTGAGTAGAAACGGATACGTCATCGCGAACCACAACGCTGACGAAATAGCATTGCCGCTAGCTGATTCGGAATTGGAATTCAATGATTTTCTTACGTTCGCTGCGTTCACTTGATGCTCCACATCGCTTGCCGCAATACCGCCTTGGTACTGCCCGCCATCTTCTCGTACCATACTGACAGTAGTTTACCGTCGCCGAGTTCAACAGTCGAAGTATAACCTAGATCAGATCCTGCCCCGTCGTCGGAAATGGTCATCGGCGCCGACCAGGTTCGGCCTTCGTCTGAACTGATACGCGCTTGATTCCCGTAGGGCTTGCGTCGATAACCATAACTCATCAACAAGCGACCGTCGCGAAGTCGCAGCAGGTGAGAGGGCAGTCCCCACACACCAATGCTATGGAGCATCGTCCAAGTCTTACCGCCGTCGGTTGATTCCGTTTGTAAAGTCTCTCGGGAATTTGTAGAATTGTGATTACGGACTTGCACGATTATCTTGCCGCTAGGTGCTTCGACCGCGTGCAGTTCATGGTAGTTGGCCGAATCGTCACCGGCACGAGTTGGAATTGCTGCGAGTTTTTTCCACGTCTTTCCATCATCTCTGGAAACAACTACACCAACAAAACGATCCTCATGCCACAGCGACACTCCGGCATAAAAAATCGTGCCATTTTGTAATGCAATCGGACCGTGTGGGCTGTTCACAATACTGCTATAAGCCTCGGACCAAGTAATGCCACCGTTGGTCGACCGCATCATCCAAGTACCTAGGGTCGCTTTTAGTTCCTGAGGCGTGATGCGCGCCGCAGCGGCTTCCCACAGCGCTAATCGCTCGGCATCCCAGTTCCCGGACGACCGTGCCTGTTGCAGTACCGAGACATAGGCGTTTGAGGTAAAGGTTGTTGCGAGCAAAGTGCCGGAAGCTGTCTCGAGAATACCTGCATCACGATCGTCCGTCGGAGTATCCATAATCGTTTGCGGCAGCAGCCAAGTTTTACCGTCATCGTTGCTGCGAAATAATTGCACGCTGCCGAACGGGCAAACGTGTGATTCACGAGTGCCGGATGCGGCAAGTAATAGTTGACCGTTTTTCCGTCGCGTCAACGTTGGCCACCCGATGTACGCCGTGCGACTCGGCTCAATCACCTTAGTCGATAGCACTTCCGCCTGCGGCTCAGCAGCAATGGCGTAGCGTGCAGAAAGAACCATGACCCCAGCGGCGGCTATTTTTATTGCATCTCGTCGTTCCATTTTCACGCTTCCTTTAGAATTAGTTCCTATGACGCTGAGTATAACATTCGTGACTAGCTACGGAAGATTGCGCGAGCGTTTAAATTTACGCCATTCAAGTTCCATGACATTACCGGACACCCCCTAATCAAAAATAACATTTACGGTATAATCAAAAGCTGTGTTTGTGATCTGCAGCACAAACTAAATCTAATACACCGTTTTTTGTTACTTCAAATAGGAACCTCCGCAGTACTATGTCCATCGATCTTACCCAATACGGCATCAACAACTCCACCATCTACCGCAATCTCTCACCGGCCGTGCTATACGAACATGCACTAGAATTTGATGGAGCCAGCATTACCTCCAGCGGTGCCC
The DNA here is from genome assembly GCA_963934735.1 of uncultured Planctomycetaceae bacterium. Lineage (GTDB taxonomy): Bacteria > Planctomycetota > Planctomycetia > Pirellulales > Pirellulaceae > UBA721. Next base: position 13,293 of record CAWVZW010000055.1, on the reverse strand, counting down.
TTGCCAGTATTTCTTTTGAAAAAACAGGCCGTAGCCCTAAAGACAAACGAATTGTTCGCAATCCGGAAAGTGAAAACGAAATCTGGTGGGGTCCTGTTAATGTTCCACTCGAAGCGGATTCATTTGCTATTAACCGAAAAATGTCAGTGGAATTCCTCAGCGAATGTGCCCAACTCTACATCGTTGATGGCTATGCCGGTTGGGACCCTGAACATCAACTAAAAATACGCATCATTTGTGCTCGTCCCTACCACGCACTGTTTATGCACAACATGCTGATTCGACCTACAGCCGAGCAACTTGCTGACTTTGGCGAACCTGACTACGTCATTCTCAACAGCGGCCAATGCAAAGCAGACACGGCTGTTGAAGGCGTCGAATCTGACGCCAGCATCACACTCAACCTTGAAGCCAAAGAACTTGTCATTCTCGGAAGCCAATACGCCGGTGAAATGAAAAAAGGTGTCTTTACGATTATGCACTACTTGATGCCTCGTCAGAACATCTTCTCGATGCATTGCAGTGCCAATGAAGGTGAAGATGGCACCGTAGCATTGTTCTTTGGTCTCTCAGGTACTGGAAAAACAACTCTGTCAGCCGACGCTAATCGACCGCTAATCGGCGACGATGAACATTGCTGGACGGACAACGGAGTCTTCAATATCGAAGGCGGTTGTTATGCCAAGACAATTGACTTGTCGGCACAATCAGAACCGGAAATTTACAAGGCTATCCGTTTCGGTACGGTCCTTGAAAATGTTGTGTACGATCAGGACACCCGTGCTGTGGACTACAACGATGTGTCAATTACACAAAACACTCGTGCGTCGTATCCCATTGAATACATCGACAACGCGAAAATCCCCTGTGTTGGTTCCCACCCAAAAAATATCATCTTACTAACCTGTGATGCCTTTGGAGTACTTCCACCTGTATCCAAACTGACTCCGGCTCAAGCAAGTTACCACTTCATCAATGGCTACACGGCCAAAGTTGCTGGCACAGAAGTTGGTGTCACCGAACCTGAAGCAACTTTCTCAGCTTGTTTCGGTGCTGCCTTCCTAATGCTGCACCCTTCGGCCTACGGCAAACTGCTTGCTGAAAAAATGCAACAACACAACACCAACGCTTGGCTCGTCAACACGGGGTGGTCCGGCGGAGCATACGGTACGGGCAAACGCATGAGTCTTAAATATACTCGAGCCATTATTGATGCCATCCATGCGGGTCAACTTGACGACGTAGCAACCGTTACTGAACCGGTGTTTGGCCTAGCCATTCCCGAAAGCGTGCCTGATTGTCCTAGTGAAATTCTTGTTCCAAGTTTGACTTGGAGTGATTCCGCGGCCTACGAACAAACGGCTGCTAAACTAGCTCAATTGTTCACAGATAACTTTGCACAGTATCTGGATCAAGCTGAAGCCGATGTCGTCGCTGCCGGACCAACCGTTTCGGGAATCGACAGTTAGATTTGGGTCCAAGCCTGTTACTAACTTGAGATTAGTTAGTCAGGCCCCCTCACGAGGCTACGATGAACACTGCCTTCAAGCCAACACGCATTGAAGCGGATAGCTGCGTGGCTGAAGCCATCGTATTGGACGAATGCCATTCAACCAATACAGCTGCGCTGCACAGACTGAAAAATCAAACGGCCTGTCTTCCGAGTGTCCTTGTAACTACATGTCAAACTGCGGGTCGAGGCAGAGGTAACCATGCTTGGTTTTCGAACGACGGTTCACTTACATTTTCAGTGACCTATGATTTCTCACCGATGCAACAAAAAGATGTTCCTGTGGTCGCCCTTGCCACTGGAATCTCAATCGCGCAGGTCCTCGAGACTCTAATCGACGGCGTCAATTCAAATACCATACAGTTGAAGTGGCCTAACGATATTTACCTCCGCGATAAAAAGCTCGGCGGAATCCTCATTGAGTCCACTGCAACACAACCGACGCAACTGGTCATTGGAATCGGGCTCAACATCAATAACTCGCTCAATACGGCGCCAGCGGATATCTCCGCGAATGGGATTACTATAACCGATGCGACCAACACAACCCACAACCTAGAGGACCTGCTTGTCCTATTATTGAATCAGCTGGACAAGAATTTCTCGCTTCTTAAATCAAATCAACTAGATATTTCGACGCTCTGGAATTCACGTTGTATGTTAAACCATAGCGATATATCGATCGCTATCGGGCAAACCGACCAGCAACCTCTTAACTATCAAGGGCGCTGTTGTGGAGTTGCCAGCGATGGGGCTCTGCTACTAGAGATAGACGGAGAAGTTAAACCGTTTTATAGCGGCATTGTCCACAAGACGGTTTAAATAACTATTTCGTCAGTTGGCATAAAAAAAGAACGACTCGGTAAATCTTAGCGTATTGCTAATAGCCCTTAGAACGTTGCCACTTTGACAACCAACGTCTCAAGCGACACCACCTTTATCGCCATTGAGACCCCACAATTTCCTTTTCACCAAATCATCAGCAATTAAACATTGAAGTTTTTTCGTTATGAGCACAAACCCTATACCTCCCACCGAAGCATCGTCCTCTAGCAAGTTACAGTCAGCGGAACTAATTGCCCTGATCTGTTTTGTACTCTCCGGATTTGCGGCTTTGGTATATGAAATTAGTTGGATCCGCAAAGCAAGCCTAGTCGTTGGAGCTACCTCTTATGCTGTTAGCACGGTGTTGGGAGTCTTTTTTGGCGGCTTAGCTATCGGTAGTTATTTGTTTGGAAAGCGCACGCGTCAACAACGTACGCCCATTCGCTTATATGGAAAACTTGAGATTGGAGTCGGCCTACTGTGTATTGTCTCTGTCTTCACTCTACCGTTGGTCGAATCTCTCTATTCATCCATGTATGATTCGATCCAGGGCGGACTGTTTGTGGCTTTGCTTATTCGCGCTGGGCTTGTCAGTATTTGCTTACTACCTCCCACTATTCTCATGGGCGCAACATTACCGTTGTTTTGTCGTCAATTCATCCGCCACAAAAATGGCGTCTTGAATTCGATCAGTTGGCTCTATGGGCTCAACACCCTCGGAGCGGCCGTAGGCGCAGCCGTTTGTGGATTCGCATTGCTGCCAGCAATCGGGGTAAACGGATCGATTTTTCTGGCCGGTGGGATCAGTATTGTCGTGGGTGGTATTATGCTCGTCGTGAAACTACCGGACACTGCTGCGCACGTTGAAGAAGAACAAACACCAGAGGAATCTGAACAAACGAAGGACAAATCTCGCGCGATGGGGATTGTTTTCGCGTTAAGTGGCTTTGCTGCGATTGGCAACGAGATTATCTGGACTCGATTTTTAACCTTGATTATCGAGAACAATGTTTACACTTACACGCTCACTCTCACCGTCATATTATTGGGAATCGTTTTAGGCAGCCTCTTGGCCTCGATGTTTACCAACGACCTACGCAAATCTATATTTCGTTTCGGCGTATTGCAAATCGTAACGGGAATCGTGACGTTTGCCATCATCATGGCGCCGGCTGAAATTGTCTGGATCAACTTCATCGAGAACATTGGAACTTCTAACATTAGCCAACAACTCATGCTCATTGGTCTCATCATGCTCATCCCGTCTGTTTTGGCAGGTATGGCGTTTCCCATTGGGATACGACTGGCGACTTCCGGTGTAACAAGCGCTGGGGCAATCGTCGGGCGTCTGTCCGCTCTAAATACTTTTGGCGGAATCATCGGTTCCTTTGTCATTGGATTCTTGGTACTTCCTAAGATCGGTCTTGAAAATGCAATTTCGTTAACTGCGGTTTGCAATGTTATCGCTGGATTCCTTGTCTGGATGAAACTTGACGAATCTAAAATACTACAAAAACGAGTCGGTTGGATTTTAGTCGTCGCTATTACGTTTGTCGGAATTCGTTTGACGAGTAACAGTTTTATAGTTGAACGAACGCGAGTTCCGTTTGACATGCTGCGGATGGGGCGCACCATACCGACGCTTGATGAAAACAACTTTGCTATGGTCGAAGGCGTCAATTCGTTTTTAACCGTGGTCGAAAATGGCGATATCTTTGAACTGTATATCGACAAACAATGGCAAGGTAACTCCCAACGAACTCAACAGTTTATGGCCGGCCATATCCCGTCGATCGTGCATGGAAACCCTAAAGACGTCTGTGTTGTCGGTCTAGGTACCGGGCAAACGGCCAAACGATTCTTGATGCATGAAATTGACCAACTTGACCTAGTTGAAATCGAAGAAGGCCTCGACCCGCTGTTAATCCGCTTCTTCAACGGCGAATGGCTCACTGAAGATAGTGTCGAACGCCAAACTACCGAAATCAATCTCATTACTGAAGACGGCCGCAACTATCTAGCTCATACTTCAGCCAAATATGATATCATTTCAATCGAAGTTGGACAGGTTTTCCGACCTGGTATCGCCAATTTTTATACCCACGAGTTCTATCAGCAAACACGAGAGCGACTCAATGACGGCGGCGTCATTTCACAATTTGTACCCATTGAATTCCTAGGACTCAATGAATTCCGCAATGTTGTCCGTACGTTTGTGCAAACATATCCCAATGCACAATTGTGGTACAACACTTCCGAACTGCTTCTGCTTGGTATCAATAAAGATGTTAATCAAACACACGTCTTTACCAAAGATTCCATTGATAATGCGCTGCATCGAAATGAAACTATCATTAAGGATCTGGCGTACAACCACTGGGGTGGACAACAACATCAACTGAACAACCCGACTGTCTTTCTTGCTGGATTTCTAGCCAACGGGAAAGACTTACGAGCAATGTGTGCCGACGGACAAATACTCTTAGACGATAAACCCTTGCTCGAATACTCCTCGCACCCCTATCTCGATTTCCATCGTCCTGTGCTAAATCAAATTCGCGATCACGTGTCACCAGTGGACAATATTATTGATGATATTGGCCCGGCGCTGTCCGCACGTTGTCATGTACTGCGAAACCACAATCTCGCTCAAATCGAAGCCGTCGCCTATACCGATACCGCCAAAGCACTCTTTACTATCGGACACTACGACGATGCCATCGCCTTCATGAAACACGCCATCGTCATCCAACCCGATTACGCCACTGCGCATTTCGATCTAGCGAATATGCTGCAGAGCAGTCTGCAAATCCAATCCGAAGAAGGAATTATAGATAATCAGGCGACCGTTCAACGATATACCGAAGATTCTAAGGCCCTGCTGTTCAAGACAACGCTGATCAATAACAACCATTGGGAAGCCCACAAGACCTTAGCCAACATTAACTTCTATCGCGACCACGACATCCTCAACGCCATTGATCACCTAGAAAACGTCGTCCGTGTTACTGTTAACCCACCAATCGGTGAAGACTATCTAAGCTCGCATCCTGATGACATTGAATCAATGCTATTTCTAGCGACGTTTTTGGCCATGTCGCCGGATCCTCAAGTGCAAGACGCACGTCGCGCTGAGGAAATCGTAACGTCCGCATTGAATAATGAAATCGATGCACTACAAGCAACACAACTCAAATCTACACTTGCAGCCGCTCGTGCTTTGCAAGGAGATTTTGCAGACGCCAGAAACATTCTCGTTGATGCCATATCGACGCTCGAGGCCTATATTAGCCAACTAGCGGTCTACCAAAATCGAAATCCAGATGAAGTGAAGCAGTCCTATGCCGACTTTCGCACGGAACTTGATCTACGTTACCAACGCTACTCGGCCAACAAACTTTATCTCAACAGCAGCATGGTCACCGCTCAGACTTTGCCACAAGACAATACACCGTTGGACCTTAACAACCTCAACATTCCGGGGCTACCTGGTCTTCCGAGCGAGACGAACCCGCCTGGTACGCTTGGGCAACCTGTTGTACCGGCACAAAAAGAAGCTCCAAAACCAAAGAACCCCGGATTGATTTTGCCGAAAACAAACGACAACCCGAATCAATAATTCGTTGTCGCTTGGGTATATTTTAAGACGCCAAATACCATTCTCTTCTTGACGTAGCCGTCAGCTTTTCTGACAATCTGCTGCACATTTACTACTTGCTGTTTAGTTTACGTTTGCACTGCGCAACAAAGGGTTCCGATTCATGATTCACTTGCCACAACGCTGGCCTCAAGTATTGATTGCCTCATTCATTTTGACGAGCATCCTTGGCAACGCAGTATCGAACCGAGCAACAGCACGTGATTTATTTGTAAACAATGATAGTGGTAGCGACAGTCATTCGGGGCTGTCAGTAACATCGGTGGGAGGCAAGCAGGGGCCGGTGCGTACCATAGGCAGAGCTCTTCAAGTCGCCAAGAAAGGTGACTCCATTCATATCACCAATACTGGTGTCCCCTATCAAGAAAGTATTTCCATACAAAATGGTCGTAACAGCGGCTTGGTCGGTAAGAGTTTTCGCATCATCGGTAACGGCGCGACATTGGATGGTCGCAAAAAAATAACGTACGACCAATGGACTGCCGTCGGAGACCATACCTATGAATTCAAACCACCGCGAACATCTTTCTTTATTCTGTACATAGACAATCGACCCGCTACGCAAATCGATATACCTGCCGATGCGACTAAACCTCCACCGCTTGAAGATCTGCAATGGTGTTTGTTCAAACGCAAAGTCTACTTTAAAGCGGCCGATGGTCGACTGCCCGATGCATTTGATGTCAGCTATACACACGCGCAAGTTGGAATTACGCTCGTCAACTGCCAACACGTCGTGATCGAAGACTTAATCGTCCAAGGTTTTCAACTCGACGGAATCAACGTCCACGACAATGTGTTTGGCGCTCAATTACTCGAACTAACATCACGAGGAAACGGTCGCAGCGGGATCAGCGTCGGCGGTGCATCGCGAGTTCAGATTGAAGCTTGCTTGCTCGGTAACAATGGTGCCGCTCAACTGCGAACCGAAGGGCACAGCGTCACTACATTGAAAAACAACGACCTCGTAGACACCAATCCACAGGCTCCCGCCGTGGTCAGTGACGGCGGCAAAATCATTCGCTAGTTGTCGCCACGCACGCTTCGTGGGGTGTTGATGTCTATTAGCCGAGCTGTTCTAACTCGCGTTTGCTACGTAAATAGTAAACCACACCAATCATCGCCAGTAAGATTGTAACGATGCGAAAGCATAGCGCAATGGCCAAGCCATTTCCGACTGGCATGCCAGCCCGCACATATAACTCTTCAAACATGAGTTCAAAAGCACCGATGCCACCGGGCAGGGGAATCGATCCGGCGAGGTTAGACACTGGCGAGATGACCAAGTGCTGTACAAAAGTTGGGCAATCGACATTTAGTCCAACGGCCATAGCAAATACGCTAGCCGCAAACAGACAGTGAATCACGATCGTCAAAGCGGTTAATGACAACAACATCAACGGGCGACCTCGATAAATATTCACAGCACGTAGCAATTTTTGCAGGATCGCGCCAACCACAGGTAGTCGTGACATGCGCTGTTGCATCGATTCTCCGGTAAGTGCCGGAACAAGAATTAACGCGATTGCCACGAGTCCTGCGGATATCGAAGTAACCAGTGAAATATAAGGAATGGAATTCAGCGCCACGGTCCCATTTGCCGAACCGCTGCTGCTATCGACCCCCGCACCGGGTACTGCTGCAATCGCACATACGACGGTAAGCGCATAAAGCCCTATGACGCGATCTAGCACAATCGATGAGACGGCCTCAGGTTTCTTCTCGGGACGTTCACGACTGATAAAGACCGCTTTGATTGCATCTCCGCCGAGGACCCCTAGGGAAAGGAAATTTGAAAAATAGCCGATGAATCCTAACCGAAATGAATCGCGCAGTTTAAACGGAATGTCCAGTGCCCGGACTAGAAAAAACCAACGCACGAAAGTCAGTGATAGTCCGCCCAAGGCAATAATCAGGCTGAACACCATCATCATGGAATTCCACTGCGATCGCTGGGTCCAAATTTTACGAAACTCCTCGTTTCCACCCGTGGTCGCACGGTACAACAAAAATCCAATGATCGAAATCGATATGGAATATTTTGCGATCGTAAATAGAAATTTGCGGTTCATGAATAGATATACGGTTACAAGTGGGATGTTGTGCAGCGGTTGACAGATACCGTCAGTACTGATAATTTCGAGTTTTGGAAAAGATAGCACCTCTTAGGTTGTTTCGGCATTTTCAGTGCCGTTTCTTTTAGCCAATGCGGGGGATTAGCTCAGTTGGGAGAGCGTCTGGCTGGCAGCCAGAAGGTCAGGGGTTCGAGTCCCCTATCCTCCACTTTGCTCTGTGGCACTAGGTCGCAGGGTGTAGCAGACCCCAGCAAAACTGGGGTTTTCTTTTGCGCGGGTAAATCGGTTTGCGACTCGCTGCAGCCTCTTGCGGACGTGTGCTGCGTTACTTTTCGCCGGCGGTTTTCACCCATGTCGTTGGTGGTCAGGTCGAGTCCGGCTGCTCGTTCAAAATCCTCATCGGTGACCTGGAGGTAATGGCGTTGGGCGATCAGTTGCGAGTTACCGAGCCAACGACAGACAACATGCTGCCTGTGCAATAAATATCAATCCTAAAACAATGTCAGTTCGAGGTGAAGTTCTCGGTTTCCTACTAAAAAATCTAGCCATAGCGTTAGGCTTCCTGAATAAAACTATTTGTAATCACCCCGAAGATTGCCATCGGCTCCTAGAACCGGACAACCATTGTGTAGAATTGTGCGGAAAGAGGCACTGTCACACAAGGGCAGAACAACTACACATCCACCAACCCCTGCTCATGTGTTCGTAGTTCTGTAACCCCACCACCGGGCAAGGAAGATGGGGAGAACGAAGACTGAATCAGCATGTGACCTCTACATAAATCCCACAGGGGTATCAGGGGGATTTACTTTCCACGTCTTTGACGTGTTGCTCAAGTCTCAGCAAGCGTTGTTTGATTTTGAAGATTGATTGTAGTAAGAAAAAAGCACCTAGGATGCCTCCGGCTACAATCATCAAAATACAACTGCTGGTGGAAATCGTATCCGTGGAGATCACCAGACGAAAGGCAAGATAGCGATGGACGATAATTCCAAATCAAATATCCGGATTGACGAGGAGCACTTCCAAAATGGTAATTAAGATACTCACTGATTCGAAATGGGAATATGGTTAAACAGAACGCACCAGTTCCACAACGGATAAGATTGGCCAGCGCGGTTGCCATAGTTGGAGTCGGCGAATCGATAGACTGCCTTCTCGGGATCCGAATCCCGCAGGTTCCCATAGGAGAAGGAACGCAGCGCAGTGAGTGTTTGCCCCACAACAAAATCGGTGTTATTTCGGCGTTCACGATTCTCAAATCGGAGCACGGTGTTTTCATGCTCTTTGTTAACGTAGCGAACCGGTGCTCTGGCGTAGGCGTTGCCAGTGAGCATATTTGTGACATAGAAGGCTCCTTCGCTGATCAGTGGTTTGATTCGTTGGCCGACGTTTCCTTTTATGAGCAGTTCGGTTGTTGGCTGGTTGGCAACCGACGGACCTTTTCGGATACCGACGATAGTCCCGATTCGTCCGGCGTAAGGCAGACCGTAGCTGAGCGTGTAGGATGTATCCGCCCTGAGAGGTGATGCCAAGCGGATTCGAATGAGCGTTGACGCCTCGACTTCGACAGCCGTGATCCCGATGACCGCGCGGGCGGTGTCTCGGATTTGAAATCCGTAGAGCGAGTGGAAGCCTTCGCCCAACGAATATTGCTGACGAGGAAGAAACGTTGTATCCAAAACCAGCGGAGGCCGGGGAACCTGGAACTCTACCAGTAGACTGATCCGATCAGGTGCGATCGATGCTTTTCGCGGACGCAGGGGCTGCCATGCCTCTTGTTCTTTGAGGACCCGATGAACGACCTTGCCAAGCTGCTCGCCGTACCAGCGTTGGCCATCTGCCGACATGTGAATCGGATCTCCATACCTGCCTGCGTAGCGACTATTGATAGCACTGGGGACCATGTAGTGGGGACCGACCATCGTGATATTGGGATCGCGATCTGCGGCCATCAGTTGAGCCTCGCCAGCTGGGCCCAGCGTTTGGTAGGTGAACATGGGGATCTCGTCGGCTTGCCGCGTGATTTCCTTCAGGTCGTTGGACCATTGCTGGCGGACCTTGATGAGCCGATTTCGATACCATTGCTGTCCTGCTGGTCGAGTCAGTTCCTGCTGCCATCGACTTGGCTTGATACCTCCGGTCGGCCCGCCATTTGCTTCGCCCTGCATCCAGATCAAGGCGGCGACAGCAAAGTCTTTGTGCATGGATTCCGTTTGACTTTTGGCGCGACGAGCGTCGTCGAGACTGGTCTTGTAATAGCCGCCGCCATGCTGTCTAGAGACTGGAGTACGAGGGTCGGTGGACTGATCTATGCTGGAAAGCTCATCAATAAAACGTCCACCCTGGCCGGCATTTGCGACTAGAAAATGAGGAGCGATTGTCTGCTGCTTGGCGTTGTTGCGATGGGAGCCCAAGGAACTGGCTTTCAAATGATCCGCCAACCCGTTGGCGATCGTTTCGCCTAGTCCGCCGTTTCTTGTCGCTGTGAGAGGAACAAAGGTAAACTGTTCTGCGAGGCGTTCTTTTGGCTTGTTAACAAGATTGCTGTAAGCCCAAGTGCGTATTCCGCGTTTGAATTTATAGTTTCCCCATCCTGGATCGACTGGCGTCACCAGAGGCAAAGACTCGGAACCGTCGCCCAGGGATTGCCCCATCACCCACAGGCCAACGATGTGCCGATTGAGAACATGCTGGTCCGACGCCGGTTGCGGCCTGTCTTGGGAAAAGCACGGCGTTGCCAGTAGAAAAACTGCAGCTACTAATAAGGAAATGTGTTTCATGGGTTGCAGAATTGGGATTGGTACGATTTAGGCACAACCGTTTTGATCAGTTGGTCGAGATCGGCACCGGGTGATTTCGTAGCGGGCGGATTCGGACGACCATTGATCAGGCACGCATCGAACGACATCTCGCCCGTGACACGCAGATCAAGCTTATCGAGCGTCAGACGCCGGGCGGCCACACTTGAGTTGGTCGCAACGATTGCAGTCGCTGAATTGCCGGTGCGACGAAGATAGAGGTTGTCGATCTTCATTGTGCAACGACCATTGGCATCGCCTGACACGACCATTGGCTTCTGAGCAGATGACAGCACGATGGCGTTGCTGATCGAATAAGTACCGGTGTGCAGAAAATAGAGATCAACACCAACGCAGTCGGCGATAAAGAGATTGTTGTAGCTGGTCTGGCTGCTGCCCGTGTCACAGATGCCAGTGCCGTTACCGATCGAAACGAAACCGTCAACACGGTACTGCGCAGTCTCGTGTGCACTGATGCCGTCGTCGCCGCACTCGATCGCCTGAATGTTTTCAAAAACGACGTCGCGACAATCTCCATGAATATTGAAGCCGTCGTTATACTGATGCGTGGCCGTGAGGTTGCGGATGACAAGATGAGCATTTTCACCACTAAATTGCACACCCGCCGAGCGGATGGGGAATCGAATGTTGGCCTGTTTGAGCGTTTGCCCTGGTTTTATTTTGAGGAAGAATGAGCCCTGGACTTTATCTGAATCAGAGCCACCCTTCGGTTTTTTGTGGTTCCCAACAAAGGTCCACTCGCCCGGTTTTAGTTCTGCCGGCTTCAGGAAAGGTTCACTCTTGCCTTTCAGAACTCTCCCCATACGATTGATTTTGCCATCGAACAGAAAGAACCAACGCCACAAGATCGCGAGATTCAAGGTTGGCATGAGTTGGTCGTTTTTGAACAAACCTGGAGCCACCTCGGTCCACGACGCCGGTTGAATCGCTTCAGAACCTTCCAGCACGGCTCCATGCCCATCCAGAGTGATCGGATTGCCCGGCTCGCCTCGCTTCCCATAAAACCCTGCGTACTGGTGGTAGACGACCGGCTTGAGGTGAATCGTGTCACCCGCTTTTGCAATGCGAATCGCCTGCCTGATAGATTTTAGCGGCGAGGTCGACCCATCATTACTATCGTCGCCAATGGCGGGATCAACACGCAGATCACGCGCCTTGGCTGTAGTTTTCTTCTTGCGAGGTTTCTTGTCTTCGACATTCTCTTTGAGCCGCGTATCGCTCAAGGCCGGCCCGGTAACAAATTTTATTTCATAGGTACCAACTATTATTTCTGCTTGTTGGTCCGTAATGAGCTTTAGATTGTTTAGTAATTTCCCCTGCTGTTCGGAGATGATGAGTGCGTTGTTGATTTGAACACAAACATCCCCAGCTTCTAAACATCGATTAACTTTAGCAGTGTCCTCTGCTTCCCCGCACCCAGCAAGAACTAGCACAATCAGTATTAGAAATCGTTTCATTTTGTTTTCCTTCGTACGGCACATCACACGGACCATTTCAAACGTAACCTCATCGAGGCCACCTGCGACCAGCTTACCAAATCACAACACGAAGTGCTTGGTTAGGCGCCACCACCGGGCCGCCGGGTAAGGAAAATAGGGGCTACTCGTGTGTAGTTCCACGGCACCCCTTTCAGACTTCAGAGAAACCGAGCGACAAGATGGCTACGGAACGGTGCAGCAAAATAGCAAAACTGTTGTAAACACCATGCCTGACGGCGCTCAGTCATTATTTGAAGGCAAGTTTTACAATCGGATTATTCATAACAACGATGCCCCAGATCCCAATAGGCAGGCCGACGCAACAAGGCGAACAGCAGGGAATTACAGCAATAATCAGCATCATCCAAACAACAGACTTGGACTCTAGCTTCATCATTTTCTTACAACCGAAAATAAAGAACATATGCAACGGAATGGATAATACGCCCCCGACTACGTTTGCTATAGCATTGACGGCCTTCTCTTGTTCGTCCAGATTTGCACGCGTGAAATCTTCGAAGATTGCGATGTCGATCTGACCGACATAAAAAATGAGAAGGCCGACACTAAGTACGATGGAACCTATCGACAGGATCATCAAAATCATAGCAGGCGGTTTTACGAGGGCTAAGGCAGCTGAATAGTCAGGTACAGCAGTGTCGGGCGTTAGCGTTGGATTCGTGCTTTGATAGGGATTTTCATAGGGTGGTATATCCATATTGCTTGTACGCTCAACTTCAGGATGGGATTGATAAACGGGCAGGGAAAATTATTGTAGCAGATATAGCGTGAGCTATTGCAGCTATAGATTCAGAATCGGCCATTGTGCGATATCGTGGTGAACTATGCGGGTTACAGCCTGCACGTTGTCGATTTCCTAATCAACGTCAGCACTGCCAACACGTTTACCATCCGGCCCAACAAT